>NZ_JBIBHU010000010.1:0-246219 GCF_042957205.1 Kitasatospora sp. NPDC008115
AGGACCCCACACCGTTCACCTGGACCAAGACCGCCGACGAGATCCTCGACTCCCTCGCCCGATTCTGCCGACGGATCTCCGGCGCAGGACACTAGCGGCGCCGGGCCGCACCGGGCGCGGACGCCGGGCCGCCGGCCGCCGCCGCGCGCGACGGACGGGCGGCCCACAGCGCCACCGGGGTGACGAGCAGGGCCACCAGGGCGCAGCCCACGGCCAGCGTGCCGTAGCCGCCGGCCGCCATCACCGGGCCGGAGAGCAGACCGCCGGTGCAGCCCGCGACCGAGAGCCCCACATCGGCCAGACCCTGGGTGGCGGCGCCGCGCCCGGGCGGCGCGGCGGCGGTGACCACGGCGGTCCCGCCGACCAGGCCCAGGTTCCAGCCGACGCCGGCCAGCAGCAGGGCCGCCGCGACCAGCGGCACCGAGTCCCCCGGGGCGAGGCCGACCAGCAGGGCCGCGGCGGCGAGCGTGACGCCGGCGACGGCGGCCACCGGCAACGGACCCCAGCGGTCGACCAGCAGGCCGCTGAGCGGGGACGGCAGGAACATCGCGCCGATGTGCAGCGAGACCACCAGGCCGATCGCGGCGGTGCCGTGGCCGTTGGCGGCCAGGTGGACCGGGATCATCGCCATCAGCGCGACCTTCGGCAGCTGGCCCAGCACCATGATCCACAGTCCGGTCGCCACACCGGGCGTCCGGACCGGGTCCCGGGCCGCCTCGACCGCTTCGGCCGTTCCGGCCGCTCCGGCCTTCCCGGCCGCTTCGGCAGGCTCCGCGGTGGCCACCGGACCCCGGGCCCGGGCCGAGCGGAGCGGATCGGGCCGCAGCAGGGCGCCGACCACCACGGCCGCCACCGCGTAGCCGACGGCGGCCAGCACGAACGGCGCGGCCGTCCGCGACAGCCCCCACTCCTCGGCCGGCCCGCCGACCAGGGACACCAGATTGGGCCCGGCGACCGCGCCGGCGGTGGAGGCCAGCAGGACCCGGCTGACGTCCCTGCCGCGCCGCTCCGGGGCGGCCAGGTCGGCGCCCGCGTACCGGGCGAGCAGGTTGGTGGCGGTACCGGCGCCGTAGACCAGCAGCGCGGGCAGCAGCAGGGCCACCTGGTCGGCGGCCACCGCGACCACCACCCCGACGCTGCCCAGGGCGCCGACCGCGTACCCGAGCCCGAGCCCCGGCCGGCGCCCCCAGGCCTGGCAGAGCCGCCCGATGCCCAGCGCGCCGAGCATCGACCCGCCGGTGAACAGGGCCGTGGGAAGGCCCGCCAGCCCGGTCGAGCCGAGCATCTCCTCGGCGATCAGCGACCCCACCACGACGCCCGCGGTGAGCCCGATCCCGCTCACCAGCTGGGAGGCCACCAGGACGGCCAGCACCCGCCGCTGCGCCGGGTGTTCGGGCGGGTGCCGGGGCCCGGCGGCGACCTGCGGGGAGAGCGTCATGCCGCCGCCGTCGGGCGCAGCGCCGAGATCTCCTCCAGCGACATGTCCAGTTCCTCGTGGAGGTAGCGGACGATCGTCCAGTGCGCCAGCGCCCCCTCGTCGAAGGGGCCGAACTCCCGGCAGTAGAGCGGGATCCAGCGCAGCGCCTGCTCGGCGGCCGCCTCCCGGCCGGGCTCCTCCTGGTACGACTCGTACGGGATGCCGCGGTGGTGGACGAAGAACCGGCCCGGCAGGCGCTCCTCGCACAGGGCGCGGTACTCGCGGGTCTGCAGGATGAGGTAGTGCCAGATCTCGTCGATGTCCTGCTCGACCGGCAGGAAGAGCCCGGCGAGCTCCTCGCGGTGGCTGGAGACCAGGTAGAGGTAGCGCAGGCACTCGGTGACCTGGCGCTCGGCGTCGGCGGGCGTGACGCCGGTGCGCGCGGCGGTGTAGGCCACCACCTCGGTGTGGAGGTCCTCGCCGAGCAGGGCCCTGAGGTCCTCGGCGGTGACGCGGGGCCGGTCGGCGGTCATCGGGTGCCTCCGTGGCTGTCCCCGGCGGCCGGGGGCGGGGTGGTGGCGAGCCAGGCGTACTTGCCCGAGGCGCCGATCGGCAGGTGGTCGTGGTGCTCGACCCGGCACGGCCGTCCGGTCAGCCGTCCGGCCTCGCCGGCCAGGGCGTCCGTCTCGGCCGCCGTCAACGGGGCGCCGTCGAAGGTGGTGCAGCGCAGCACCGCGCCCTCCCCCGGGCCCGTCACGTCGAGCTGGTGGAGGAAGGTCCGGGGCGTGACCGCGCCGACCGCCTCGTCGAGGTCGCCCTGGGCGACCGGGCCCCCGGGGGCGGCGAGCAACTCCTTCTCCCGGCCGCAGAACCGGGCGATGCGGCCGGGGTCCGTGCTGCCGTCCAGGGTGCGGACGCAGTCGCCGGAGCGGTAGCGGACCAGCGGCATCCAGGGGTTGCGGACGCTGGTGACGATCAGGCTGTGGATCCCGCTGCCCGGGGCGACGGGGAGGAGTTCGACGCTCATCCCGTCGAGGAAGGGCCGGTACCGGCCGCTGCGGTCGCTGTAGTAGAGGTAGCCGAGTTCGGTGCTGCCGAACAGGTCGACGATCGGGCAGTCGAAGTGCTCGCGCAGGTACCGGGCGACGTTCACGGGGGTGTACTCGTAGGCGTGCACGATGCTGGCCGGCTGTGGGAAGTCCGCCCACAGGCCCCAGGCCCGGACTTTGCGCACCAGGTGCGCCAGGTGGGAGGAGGAGCAGTCGAGGTGGTAGCGGCCGCCCGGGTGGGCCCCGGCGGCGGCTCTGATCTCCGCGAGCATCCGCTCGACGTCCGCCCGCTGCCAGTGGCCGGGGTCCAGGCGGAGGTTGAGGTAGCGGGTGCGGTCGTCCAGCCGGCGGTCCTGCGGCGACGGTTCGGCGGCCGGTTCCTCGCCCCGCTTGCGGGCGTTGACGCGTGCCACGTGCTCGGTCGCCAGGACGGTGGTCAGGGAGACCCGCGGACAGCCCTCCGCCCAGGTGCCGGAGATGTCGGGGTGCTCGCTCCACAGCCGGTAGTAGGACTTCAGCAGGAAGTACGGCGGCCGGATGATCTGCATGCGGGCGTGGTTGGTGCCGGTGGAGAGCACCATCTCCGCGTCGCCCGCGGCGAGGGCCGCGGCGAGGCCGGGCGTCATCCAGTTGTCCGGGAAGCCGCGGGCGATCTCGGGTTTCTCCAGAACGGGGAAGTACCCCCGTTCGATCGAGTCGCGGTAGAGGGGAATGTCCTTGATCCGGTCGACCACGTCGGCGGTCGGCTGGCCGTTCACTGTCACCTCCGGTCGTGGGGCCCGGGCCGGCCGCTCGGCCGGCCCGGGCCGTCTCTCTACGCCGGCCGGGGCGTCCCGGGGCCGGCCGGAGCATCGCGTCGCGTCAGGAGATACAGCCGGACTTCGCCACGCTGATGCAGCCGGACTTGGTGACGCTGATGCAGCCGTCCTTGGCGCCGGCGGCCGAGTTGGCGGCCACCCAGCGCTTCCACTTGTCTTCCTGGGTCATCCTCTTGACGAGCTGTTCCATACGAACCTCCGAGGTGTGCCGGTTGTCCGGCGGCACGGATCCGCGCCGCCATCGGCGACAGTAAAGTGATGGTCAAAGGAGTGTCAATGACGGGTCATCGGACTCGGCCACCGTTCGCACTTCCGGCCACCGCAGGCCAATTCCGGCCGCCCGCAACGGTTATCCGGAATGATCTGCATCGAATTACCGGTCGCGGTACGCGGACCGCGCCTTTGTCCGCGCTCGAACGGGGCATTCCGCCCGACAGCTCTCCCTCCCGGCAGGGTCGTTGACGTAGAGTCGGCGCGGGCCCGTTCGTCCCGACCGAGGAGACCCGCCGTGACCACCACCGCCGACCCCGACTCCTCGTCCGCGCGACCGGTGCCGCCGGTGCCCGAACTGCCGCCCGAGGCGGTCGAGGAGTGGCGCGCCGAGGAGGCGGAGCTGGTCGAGCTGCTGGCCCGCACCCGGCAACGGCTCGGCGGCGTCGCCGCGTTCCGGATCGGCCCGCGGCCCACCGTCCTGGTCACCGACCCGGAGGCCGTCCAGCACGTCCTCGGCCGCCACCCGGATCGCTACGTCAAGCGCTCGCACCGCGCCCGGATGATCGCCGGCGACGGCGTGCTGTCCGCCACCGGCGACGCCTGGAAGCGCCAACGCCGTCTGCTCCAGGCCCAGTTCACCGGCCCCGGAATGCGCCGCTACGAGCAGCGGATCGCCGCCGCGGCCCGCCGCACCGCCGACCGCTGGGCCGGGTACGCGCGCACCGGCGAGCGGATCGACGTCGGCGACGAGATGCGCCACTTCGCCCTCGACACCATCTGGCGCGCGCTCACCGGCCACCCGCTGGACGCGGCCACCGAGCGCGAACTCGACCGCATCCCCGCCGTGGTCGCCGCCCTCCCCCAGCTGCCCGACGGCGACCACGCCCGCGAAGCCGTCGCCGGCGACCTGGCCCGGATCGACGCCGTCGCGCACGCCGCCATCGACGCCGCCCGCCGCCGCGAGGACGGCCCCGACGGCCCCGGGGTGCTGCGCGACCTGCTGGACGCCGCGGACCGGCACCCCGAGTACACCGACCGGCTGATCCGCGACGAGCTGGTGACCCTGCTCGTCGCCGGCCACGAGACCACAGCCACCACCCTCACCTGGCTGTACCTGCTGCTCGACGCCAACCCCGAGGCCCGCGCCCGGGCCCTCGCGGCCGGTCCCGGGGGCTCGCCCGAACGGCGCGAGGCGGTGCAGGCCCTGGTCAGTGAGACGCTGCGGCTCTACCCCTCCGCGTGGATCCTCCCGCGCCACGCGCTCACCGACGACACCCTCGCCGGGCACCGCGTCGAGGCCGGCACCGACCTGCTGGTCTGCCCCTACCTCACCCACCGCGACCCGGAGTTGTGGCCCGACCCGGAGCGCTTCGACCCCACCCGCTTCACCCCCGGCGGCACCCGCCCCGCCCACCTCGGCGCCTACTTCCCGTTCGGCCTGGGCGCCCGCGCCTGCCTGGGCACCCAGTTCGCCCTCCGCGAGTCCACCGCCCTGCTCGAACTCCTGCTGCCCGCCCACGAGGTGCGCTTCCTGAGCACCCCGGCGGGCTCCGTCTACAGCATCACCGTCCGCCCGGACGGCCCCACCCCGGCGGTCCTGACGGCGGCCGCCACGGACTGACCACGGGGACGGTGTTCGCGGCGGCCGGCCGGGTCGGGAAAAACCGATGGCCGGGGGCGGCGGTGCGGGGCTACGCTCCCGGCCAGCCCCGGCGTCCGCGCCGCCCGCCCCCACCAGAATCGGACCGGTTGCCGATGACCGACGCCCTGCTCTCCGGACTCCTGGCCGGCTACGGCGTCGCCGTGCCGGTCGGCGCGGTCTCCGTCCTGGTCGTCACCCTCGCCTCGCGGGTCTCGCTGGGCCGGGGGCTGGCCGCCGCGCTGGGCGTGGCCACCGCCGACGGCCTGTACGCCCTCGTGGCGGTGCTCGGCGGTGCGGCGCTCGCACCGGTGATCGCGCCAGCCGCCGGGGTGCTGGAGATCGTGGCCGCCGGCGTCCTCGTCCTGCTCGCCGTCCACGGCCTGCGCGCGACGCTCCGCGCCCACCGGCGGGAGGACGGCGCGCCGCCGCCGGTCGCGGCCTCGCCGTGGCGCACGTACGCGGCGCTGCTCGGCCTGACCCTGCTCAACCCGCTCACCGTGGTCTACTTCACCGCCCTGGTGATCGGCGGCCACGCCGACCAGGGCCGCCCGCTCGGGCCGGGGCTGGTCTTCGCGCTCGCCGCGTTCGCCGCCTCGGCGAGCTGGCAGGCGCTGCTCGCCACCGGCGGCAGCCTGCTCCGCCGCGCCCTCACCGGCCCGCGCGCCCGCCTCCTCACCGGCCTCGCCGGCAACGCGGTCGTCCTCGCCCTGGCGTTCCGCCTCGCCCTGTCGGCCTGAGCCTCCGGACGCCACCGGTCGACCGTTCCGTCCCCACGGAGCACCGGCCTGTGGACCGCTCCGGCCCAGTCCCGGTCGTCGTGGTGCAGCATCCCCTGGGCCACCGACCGCAGCCGGGCCCCGAGGCCCGGCCAACCGACGGACCGGGCCGAGTCGTCGTGGGCGGCCGTCCCGAGCCGGCCCCGCCCCGGGCCGGGGCCCGCGTCGACGAAGTGCTCGTCGTCGTCACTGCCGGCGAACGGGACCCGGAACGTCCCCCACCAGGGCTCCTCCTGCTCGTCCGGGTCGTCCGCGTCCCGGATCTCCATCCGCGTGGTGCGGATCTCGACGATCCCCTCGGTGGAGTACAGCGGGCCGCACGGGAGGATCGCCGGGCGGGAGTCGTCCCCGTCATGGCACAGCAGCGACTGCGGCGGATCCGCGGGCAGCGCGAATCCGGGCCGCTCCTCGACCCGGTCGACCGCCTCGGGCGCCGCGGGCGGACGGAGTTCGGCCAGGCTGAGCGGCGCGTGCTTCGCCGGCTGGGCGTCCACCAGGCGCCAGGACCCGGCCACCGGGGCGACCACGGGAGGAACGCCGGCGAGTGGGGGATCGATCACGGACCACGTTCCTGCGGACCGTCGTGCCAAGCCGGGTCAGTGGTGCGCCGTGCGGCGGAACTCCGAGGGCGGGCAGCCGTAGTGGGCGTGGAAGCGGCGGGTCAGGTGGGCGTGGTCGGTGAAGCCGGCGGTGGCGGCGATGTCGGCGAGGGGAAGGGCCGTGCGGGCGGTCAGCTGACCGGCCACCTCCAGGCGGACGGCGAGCAGTTCGGCCTGGAAGGAGGTTCCCGCGGCGGCGAGGGCGCGCTGGAGGGTGCGCGGCGCCAGGCCGAGCAGCGCGGCCGTCGCGGGCAGGCGCCAGGGGCGGGCCGGGTGACGGGCGAAGCCCGCGCGGACGGCGTCCAGCGGGCGCGGTTCGGCGGCGGGCCGGCCGTCGGACCAGTGCAGCCGCCAACCGGTGACCCGGGACGCCCGCCGGACCTCCTCGGGGCGGCCGGTCGCGCCGTCGGCCACCACCTCGACGCGGGCCGTGCGGCCGACCACGGCCGCCGTGCCGGCCGCGTACAGGGCGCAGACGAGGAGTGATTCGGCGGGGCTCGGGGTCCGGGCGAGCGAGGGGATGTGACGGACGATCAGCGATCCGTCGACCGAAAGCGTCCGGCGGGTGCGGTGTCCGGCGTGGAACCAGGGCTCCACCAGCCCCACCCGGCCCAGGAGTTGCGGCAGGCCGCCGCAGCGGGCCAGCTCGGCGAGCAGCGGGTCCTCGGCCAACAGCCGGTCGGCGGCGCTGCGCAGCGCGGGCCAGCCGCGTGCCGCGAGGGCCTCCACCAGCCTTCCGTGCAGTCGCTCCGGCACCGGCAGGCCGTCGCCGAGCAGGCGTTCGGCCCGCCGCGCCGACTCGCCGGCGGGGGAAGGGCCGAGCGTGTGCAGCACCGCCCGGGCCATCGTCGGGCGGACCGAGCGCGCCATGTCGACTCCGGTTCGGGGCATGGCGCGATCGTACAAGCGGACCGGACGCCGTCACTCCACCATCGCCGGTGTGAACCTTGGCTCAAAGCGCATCCTCGTCACCGGCGGCACCGGCGGAGTCGGCCTGGCCCTCTCCGAAGCCCTGACCGCCCTCGGCGCCACCGTCGTCACCTGCGGCCGCACCGCCGGCGGCCCGCACGCCGTCCGCGCCGACCTGGCGGTGCCCGGGGAGGCGGCGCGGGTCGTCGCCGAGTCCGTCGAGCGCCTCGGCGGGCTGGACGTAGTGGTCGCCAACGCCGGTGTGCAGTACCGCACTCCGCTCACCCTGGGCCCCGATCCGGAGGTCCTCGCCTGCGCCCGGCAGGAGATCGAGGTCAACCTCGCCTCGGTGGTCGAACTCGCCGCCGCCGCATGGCCGCACCTCACGGCCGCGGCGGCGCCCGGCGGCGGGGCGGGCGCCGCGTTCCTCGCCGTCACCTCCGGTCTCGCGTACGCGCCCAAGCAGAGCGCGCCGGTCTACTGCGCCACCAAGGCGGGCGTCCACATCCTGCTGGAGTCGCTGCGCCACCAGGCGCGGACGACCAGCCCGGGCGTGCGGGTCCAGGAGGTCGTCCTGCCGCTCGTGGACACGGCGATGACCGCCGGCCGCGAGGGCCCGGCCCGGAAGATCGGCCCCGCCCGGGCCGCCGAGGCCATCGTGCGCGGCATGGCGCGCGAACGCCCCGTCGTCGCCGTCGGCGCCTCCCGGGCACTGCTGGCGCTGCTGAGGGTGGCCCCGGCGGCCGGCCGCCGCATCCTGCGCGACGGCTGAGCGGGGCGACCACCGGCCGGGTCGCGGCTATCCTGCGACGCATGGACATCGTGATCCCGCTCTTCGAAGGGTTCGAACCGCTCGACGCGATCGGCCCGTACGAGATCCTCGCGCTCGTACCCGGTGCCGTCGTTCGCTTCGTCACCGCCGAACCCGGCCTGGTGCGGGACACGTTCGGCGCGCTGCCGGTGCATGTCCCCACCGCGTACTCCGAGGTGGAGCGCTGCGACGTCCTGCTGATCCCGGGCGGCGGCGGTATCCGGCCCATGCTGGCCGATCCCGCCTTCCTCGACTGGGTGCGCCTGATCCACGCCGGCACCCGGTTCACCACCTCGGTCTGCACCGGTTCCGTGGTGCTGGGCGCGGCCGGTCTGCTGAAGGGCCTGACCGCGACCACCCACTGGGCGGCGACCGCCGAACTGGAGTCCCACGGCGCCGTCTACACCGCCGACCGGGTGGTCCGGCACGACCGGCTGATCACCGCGGCCGGGGTCTCCTCGGGCATCGACATGGCCGTCCGGCTGGCCGCCCTCCTCACCGACGAGGTCACCGCGCAGGCGATCCAGCTCTGCACCGAGTACGACCCGCAACCCCCGTACGACACCGGCTCGGTGGCCACGGCCCCCGCCGAGGTGGTCGCCCGGGCCCGGACCCTGGGCTGACCCTGCCCCGGGAACCCCTGACGGAGCACCGGCAGGTCTCCGACCGGTGGCCGCCGGCGGAAAACCCGGCGACGGCGGCGGTCGTCCCCGGGATACTGGTCGCCCATGGATGAGGTCGAGATCGTCGTCGCCCATTCCGAGCGGGCGACCCTGCGCGTCGGCGACGTGTTCCTGAAGGTGGACGCCGATCAGGCGCGCGTCGACACCGAGGTCGAGGCGATGTCCCTGGCGCCGGTCCCGACCCCGGAGGTCCTGTGGCGCAGACCGCCCGTGCTCGCGATCGCCGCGCTTCCGGGGACGACGCTCGGGCGCCTCGGCGGGCCGTCGACCGGGTCGCCGGCGGCGTGGGCCGCGGCGGGCGCCGCCATCCGGAGGCTGCACGACGCGCCGCCGCCACCCTGGCCGGGCCGGGCCGGGCGGAGCGCCGCCGCGCTGGCGGCGGAACTCGACGAGGAGTGCGGGCTGCTGGTGGCGAACGGCGTCCTGCCCGCCGACCTGGTCGCCCGCAACCGCCGGGTCGCCGAGGCGGCGCTCCGGCCGTGGACCCCGGCCTTCACCCACGGCGATCTGCAGATCGCACACGTCTTCGTCGACGGCGGCGAGGTCACGGGCGTCATCGACTGGTCCGAGGCGGGCGGGGGTGACGCCCTGTACGACCTCGCCACCTTCACGCTCGGACACCAGGAGCACCTCGCCGATGTGATCGACGGCTACGGCACCGACGTCGACCTCGACGTGATCCACGCGTGGTGGTCGCTGCGCAGCCTGCTGGCGGTCCGCTGGCTGGTCGAGCGCGGCTTCGACCCGTTCGCACCGGGCTGCGAGGTCGACGTGCTGAGGTCCCTGATGTGAGGCTGCGCGGCGCGGCCCGCTCTCTCGGCCTCGACCGGCTGTTGCGCCCCCACGGCGCGCAGCCGCAGCGCGCGCCCCAGGCGCACGCCCGCACCCCGGCCGGCGAGGAGGGGTGGCCCGCGAGGCGGGTAGGAGGGTGAAGGACCGGAGGCGGCGCCGCGAAGACGGGCGCCGTTCCCCCGGCCGCTGCCCCTTCGAGCGCCCCGCAGGCCTCACCGTTCGCACAAGGACGTGCACATGAGCGACGACCCCTCCCAGATCGCCGTCACCGACCAGCTCAGGGCCGCCGGTGACCACGCCGAACGCCTGCTCATCGCCTCGGGGCGGCCGGCCCCGGTGCGCACCACCCCGGACCGGGCCGCGCCGTGGTTCCGGGAGACCCGGGCGGTGATGCTCCGCGCCGAGGAGGACGGCACCCTGCGCCACTGCGGCCACCTGGCCGCCCCGCAGCCGACCGTCGTCCTGGCCGAGGCGGCGGACCGGCTGGTCTGCTGGGACTGCTACACCAAGGCGCAGGCGCTGCGCGGCTGCCACATCTGCGGCGGCCCGGCGGGGACCCGGTCGCTGTACGGGGGCGTCGAGGCGGTGATCCGCGGCCCGGCGGCCGTCTACTCCCGCGTGATCTGCCGCGCCTGCGCCGAACCGGCGGGCCCCCGGGGCACCTTCGGCAACGGCCGCTGACGGGCGGAGGCGGGCGGGCGCGGGCGGAGGCGGGCGCGGCGGGTGCGGCGGGTGCCGGGAAGCCCGCCGGTGCCCGGCCGGATCGTGCGGCCCGGCTCCTCGCCCTCCCGGCCTTCGCCCTCACCCCGCCCGGGCCGGGCGGGGCGGGGCGGGGCGGGGCACCGGCATCGGCCCGCGTCGGCGGGTCGTCAGCGGTGCTGGCCGGTCGGCTTGCCGGAGTGGGCGTTGCCCGGCGCGTTGGACGGGCCGTTGGACGCGCTGGTGGACGGGCCGTTGGAGGCGCCGTTGGACGGCGCGCCGGTGCCGGTGGCGTTCGGGTCGGGCTTGGGCGCGGGGTCGGGGATGTCCGCCATCGGCAGGGACTTCTTGGGCGTGCCCCGCAGGGCCTGGTTCATGGCGTCCCGCCAGATCGGCCCGGGGCCGTCGGCGCCGAACACCTCGGTGCGGTGCTTCCCGTTGATGGTGATGTTGCGCATCTCCACGCCGCCGTCGGGGCCGCCGAGCCAGACCGCGGTGGCGAGTTGCGGGGTGTAGCCGCTGAACCAGGCGGCCTTCTTCTTGTCCGAGGTGCCGGTCTTGCCCGCGATCTGCCGGTCGCCCTCCAGGTGGAGCGCCGCACCGGTGCCGCCGCTCTCGGTCACGCCGTTCAGGATGGTGTTCAGCACCTGGGCGGTGCTCTCGGAGAACGCCCTCTCGCAGCGCGCGGGCGGGACGGCGATGTCCTTGCCGTCGACGGTGGTGATCCTGCTGACGGCCACCGGGGCGCAGTACTCGCCGCCGGCCGCGAAGGCCGCGTAGACGCCGGCCATGGTCAGCGGGCTCACCTCCTCGACGCCCAGGGCCATCGCGGGGACCTCGTCCAGCGGCTTGCCGCTGGCCCGGGCGGTGATGCCGAGCTTGTTGGACATCTGCTTCACCGCGCAGAGGCCGATCTCCCGCTCCATCTCCACGAAGTAGGTGTTGACCGAGAGGGCCATCGCCTCCTTCAGCTGGTAGGGCCCGTCCTCGCTCGCGGACTCGTTGGGCACCGAGACCTTGGGCTTGCCGGTGTTCCGCCAGGTGCCCTCGCAGGTCTTCATGTCCGGGTAGTCCATCCGGTTCGGGGACCGGTACTCCTGGGTCGGCGGCAGCCCCGCCTCCATCGCCGCGGCCGCGACGACCGGCTTGAACGTCGAGCCGGGCTGGAAGCCGTTGCCGCCGCCCATCGCCGCGTCGACGTTGAGGTTGACGACGGTCTGGTGCTTGGCCGTCTCCAGGCCGTACGGGCGGGTCTGGGCCATCGCCAGGATCTTGCCGGTGCCCGGCTCGACCATGCTCGCGGCGGCCGAGACGCTGTCGGTGACCCGCACGTTGGAGCTCACCGCGTTCTGCGCGGCGGCCTGCTTGTCCCGGTCGAGGGTGGTGTGGATGTTCAGGCCGCCCTGGTCCCAGAACTTCTTGCGCTCGGCCGCGCTGGCGCCGAACACCGGGTCCTGCTTGATCACGTGGCGGACGTAGTCGCAGAAGAAGCCCATGCCCGCCTGCGCGGTGATGCACCCCCGCTGCGGGTCCTGGTACTTCAGGCCCAGCGGGGCGGCCTTGGCCTCCGCGGCCTGCTCCGCCGTGATGTGCTTGTTCTCCAGCAGCTTGTCGATCACCGTGTTGCGGCGGTTCACCGCGGCCTGCGGGTGCGCCTTCGGGTCGTACTGCGAGGGGTTCTGCACCAGGCCGGCCAGGGTGGCGGCCTCGGCGACGGTGAGGTCCTTGTTGCTCTTGCTGAAGTAGCGCTGGGAGGCCGCCTCCACGCCGTAGGCGCCGTTCCCGTAGTAGGTGATGTTGAGGTAGTTGGTGAGGATCTGCTCCTTGGTCAGCTCCTCCTCCAGCCTGATCGCGACCTTCAGCTCCTGGATCTTGCGGCCCAGGGTCTTGCGCATCGCCTCCCGGACGGCCTCCTTGTCGTCGCCGGCCTTCTCGACGTTGACGTTCTTCACGTACTGCTGGGTCAGCGTCGAGGCGCCCTCGGAGGCGGTGCCGCTCTCCGCGTTCTTGCTGAGCGCCCGCAGGACGCCCTTGAGGTCGACGGCGCCGTGCTCGTAGAAGCGGGCGTCCTCGATGTCCACCTGGGCCTGCCGCATGTAGGGCGACATCTGCTCGGCGGTGAGGATGGTGCGGTCGCGCTCGTAGACCTTGGCGATCAACCCGCCCTGGGCGTCGAATATCTGGGTCGCCTGGGTGAGCGGCGGGGTCTTGAAATCGTCCGGGATGTCCTCGAAGCCCTCCGCCGTGTTCTTGGCCGTCAGCCCGAGCGCCCCCACGGCGGGCAGCGCCATGCCCGCCAGCAGCGCACCGGACACCACGCTCACGCCCAGGAAGGTCGCGCCGTAGCGGACGAAGCGGACCGGCGACTTCCGGGAGGGCCCGGGAGCGTCGTCGGCCGGGTCCGCGGTCGGGAGAAGATTCGATTCCATACTTCCTGGATGCCTTGAGGGCCGCGAAACGTTGCGCACACGTGCGGATTTCCGCTCCGGTTCGAACCGGAACGGCCCGAAAGGGCAGATCCGGGGGCGACCCTGCCCCTCGTGCCACCGGCCGGTCCTGTTTGCTGTTCCCGTCCCTGCTCCTCCCCCTCCCCCGGAGCCACCCGCCATGACCGTACCCTCGCCCGACGCCGCAGGCCCGCTGTTCGCCGCCGTCGACATCGGCGGCACCAAGATCGCCGGCGCCCTCGTCGACTCCGCCGGGACGCTCGCCCACCGCGTCCGGTTGCCCACCCCGGCGCGGGAGGCGGCCGCGGAGGTGCTGGCCGTGGTGCACCGGGTGCTGGACCGGATGGCCGCCGCGCCCCGGTGGGGCGAGGTGGCCGCCGTCGGCATCGGCAGCGCGGGCCCGGTGGACCTCGCCCGGGGCACCGTCAGCCCGGTCAACATCCCCGGCTGGCGGGACTTCCCGCTCACCGCCGAGGTCGCCGCCCACCCCGCCGTGGGCACCCGCCGGGTGGCACTGGCCGGGGACGGGGTGGCGATGGCCGCCGCCGAGCACTGGCGCGGCGCGGCGCGCGGCGCCGACAACGCGCTCTGCCTGGTGGTCTCCACCGGGGTCGGCGCCGGGCTGGTGCTGGACGGGGCCGTACGCCCCGGCCCCAGCGGCAACGCCGGACACCTCGGGCACATCACCGTCGACCTCGACGGCGAACCCTGCCCGTGCGGCTCGCGCGGCTGCCTCGAAGGCATCGCCAGCGGAACCGCGATCGCCCGCCGGGCCCTCGCCGGGGGCTGGCGGCCCGCCGGGGACGACCGTTCGGCGCGCGCGGTGGCCGAGGACGCGCTGGCCGGGCACCCGCTGGCACTCGCCGCCTTCGACCGCGCGGCCCGGGCACTGGCCGCCGGGATCGCCGCCACCGCCGCGCTGGTGGACCTGCGGCGGGTGGTGATCGGCGGCGGCGTGGCGACGGCCGGGCCGGTCCTGTTCGAGCCGCTCGCCCGCCATCTGGACCGCTACGCCGCGCTGCCCTACGTCCGCGGGCTGGACGTGCGGCGCGCCGAACTCGGCACCGACGCGGGGCTGATCGGCGCCGCCGCGCTCTGCCGCTGACGGATTCCCCTCCCGGGCCGCCGAGTTCGCCTTCCCCGGTCCAACTCCGCGGCGGCGAGCCCCCCTTCGGCCTCCGCCCGCAAAACCAAGCAGGATCCTGCCCCAGCAGGATCCTGCCATTCATCGATCCGGGTCGCGGCGGAGGTCAGCGAGCGCGACGACCGTCCGGGATCACCGGAACGCCCCTCGTGAGGGCGGAGGGGTTCGGCAGGCGTCGACGGGCGGGGTGGTGCCCGGAGGACGACGCGGACAGCGACCCGCGCGGCGAGGCGATCGTCACCCGGGGCGGGACCGCGGGGACGACGCCGTCGGCGAGGAACCCCGAGAGGAACCGCCGCTCCGACGGGCTGAGCGTACGGGAGCGGCCGGAGACCGCGTCCCTGGCGACCACGACGGTCCGTGCCCGCATGAATGTGTGCGCGTCACGGCACACCTTGACCACGACGTGCGCGGAACTGCGCCCGAGTCGTTCGACGGTCAACCGCACCAGCAACGGTTCCGGCCGGTGGTACAGCTGCTCCAGATAATCGATCTCGTGCCGGGCGATCAGGAATCCGGACGGGAATAGCGATTCCCGGACGGCGACCGCGTGGTGGCAGAACAGGTCGTAAATTCCCTCCTGCACGTAGGAGACCAGCCGGGCGTTGTTGATGTGCCCGTTCTCGTCGACGTCGCTCCACCGGGTGGGACAGGCCACCACGTGTGCGTTGACGTCCACCGCCTGGGTGGCCGCCGCGTTCACCGCTGCTCTGCCGTGGAACCGGTGAGCAGCAGCGCCCGGCGCAACCGCGCGTAGTAGACGGCGTGTTCGGACGCCATCCGGGCCGCGGTCCAGCCCTCCTCGGCGGCCTCGGCGGCGGCTTCGACGACCAGGCTGTCGAGGACGCCGTCGACCGCCCGGCACAGATCCGCCACCGCCGCGAGGCGGTCGGTGACCTCCGTCCCGCCGAACGCGGCGCGGGCCGGGAAGGCCGCCAGTGATTCCACCGCGAGCCGCAGCTCGTCCACGGTCTCGGACCTTGATTCCAACACGAAATTGCGCACAGTTCTCTCCCTGAATGGGTAGGTGTGGGTAGGGATGGGTTTCTGGATGGTGCGGACCCGTCGAGCGGGACCGGATCCCCCCGGCGCCATGGACGCTATCCCAGCCCGGGGCGCTACCGGGAGGTATACGGAACCGGAGCGGAAACTGACCACTATTGGAGTAGTTTGGCGTTGCATAAAATCAGCCGCATCCACCGAATGCCAGCCCGGTCCGGCCCGTCCCCCGCCCCTCGCCCCGGTCTCCCCCCAGGTCGTTCCCCCGCCTGCTCCCCCGGTCCTCCCCCCGGTCCTGCCGCCGGTGCCCGGGGTCATGCCCCGCTCCCCCAACTGGGCCACCAGCGCGCCTTGTAGAGGTGCGTGCCGGGAAGCCGCCAACTGCCGTCCGGGCGGTGCAGGGTGAGCGCCGAGGTGCACCAGGAGCAGGGGCCCGCGTGGTCCGGGGCCGCGATGAGCAGCCGCCCGGTGCGGGGCTCGTCGCCGACGCTCTTGATGTCCCGCTCGGCCCCCTCGCTCCCCAGCCGGACCCGGGTGAAGCGGTCCGCCGCCGGGTCGAAGCGCCACAGGTGCCCGGCCGTGCTCACCCACAGCCGGCCCGGCTCGGCGAGCACCGGCGACAGGTCGTGGCCGCCCGGCTCGGGCAGCGGCACCGTCCGCTCGGCGGTGAGCGCCGGCGCGGCCGCGGTGCCGCCCACCCGCAGCGCGGTGAGCGCGTCGTCGCCGAGCGCCCAGAGCAGCCGGGCGCGCTGGTCCCAGTGCACCCCGTGGGCGCCCGGCAGCCGGTACTCGGCGTGCGCGGTGGCGCGCGGACCGAGCGAGGCGGCGTAGAGCCGTATCCAGCCGCCGCCGGAGGCGGCGACGGCCACATTGCCGTCGGGGAGCAGTTCGGCGCTGTGCGGGTTGGCCAGTTGTCCGGTGTCGACGGCCCAGGCGGTGGCGCCGGTCCCGGTGTCGACGAGGGCCGCGAGGCCGCCGGAGGCGGTGGCGACCAGGTACCGACGGCCGTCCCGCACCCGGCTCTTCGCCTCGTCTGGCAGCTCCCAGCTGCGGCGCGGGTCGAGGTCGCCGAGGTCGCCGGCGGTGTCCGCGGACCACGACCAGACCACCGGCTCCTCGTCCGGCCCGCGGTAGCCGGTCAACTCCTCGGCGCCCGCCACCACCAGCACCCGCCGCGAGGCCTGGTCCACCACGGCCACCACCCACCCCGGCCGCACCCCGGCGGCCGTCGCCGGGACCGTGCCGGCGCCCACGGCCAGGGCCGCCAGGCCCGCCGTCGCCCGCCACAGCCGTGCCCGCTTCGACACCGCCGGCACCTCCCGTCGTCCGGCCCCCGCCACCACGGTGCGGCGCGCCCCGGCCGGCCGCCAGCGCGCGACCTCCGACCGGCCTAAACACCGCCTGTCGTACCCGGCTGGTTAGATCGGAACCGGAGCGCACCGCGAGAGGAACCGGAGAGACGATGAGCACGGGCACGAGGACCGACGGACAGGCACCCGAGCCGCACGCCGCCGACACCCACGACCTGATCCGCGTGCACGGGGCACGCGAGAACAACCTCAAGGACGTCAGCATCGAGATCCCGAAGCGCCGGCTCACGGTGTTCACGGGCGTCTCCGGCTCGGGCAAGAGCTCCCTGGTGTTCGACACCGTCGCGGCGGAGTCGCAGCGGCTGATCAACGAGACCTACAGCGCGTTCGTGCAGGGCTTCATGCCGTCGGTGGCGCGCCCGGACGTGGACGTGCTGGACGGGCTGACCACCGCGATCATCGTCGACCAGCAGCGGATGGGCGCGGACCCGCGCTCCACCGTCGGCACCGCGACCGACACCAACGCGATGCTGCGGATCCTGTTCAGCCGGCTCGGGCTGCCGCACATCGGCTCCGCCAAGGCGTTCTCCTTCAACGTCGCCTCGATCAGCGGGGCCGGCGCGGTCACCGTGGAGCGCGGCGGCACAACGGTCAAGGAGCGGCGCAGCTTCAGCGTCACCGGCGGCATGTGCCCGCGCTGCGAGGGCCGGGGCTCGGTCTCGGACATCGACCTGACCCAGCTCTACGACGAGACCAGGTCGCTCGCCGAGGGCGCGATCACCGTGCCCGGCTACACCGGCGACGGGTGGATGACGCGGATCTTCAGCGGCTCCGGCTTCCTCGACGCGGACAAGCCGATCCGCGACTACACCGAGCAGGAGCTGCGGGACTTCCTGCACCGCGAGCCGACCAAGGTGAAGGTCAACGGCATCAACCTCACCTACGAGGGGCTGATCCCGAAGGTCCAGAAGTCCATCCTGTCCAAGGACCGGGAGGCGATGCAGCCGCACATCCGGGCGTTCGTGGACCGCGCGGTCACCTTCGCCTCCTGCCCCGAGTGCGACGGCACCCGGCTGACCGAGGCCGCCCGGTCCTCGAAGATCGCCGGGATCAGCATCGCCGACGCCTGCCGGATGCAGATCAGCGACCTCGCCGAGTGGGTGCGCGGCCTCGACGAGCCCTCGGTGGCCCCGCTGCTCGCGGCGCTCCGGGAGACCCTGGACTCGTTCGTCGAGATCGGCCTCGGCTACCTCTCCCTGGAGCGGCCGGCCGGCACCCTGTCGGGCGGCGAGGCGCAGCGGGTGAAGATGATCCGCCACCTCGGCTCCTCGCTCACCGATGTGACCTACGTCTTCGACGAGCCCAGCACCGGTCTGCACCCGCACGACATCCGGCGGATGAACGGCCTGCTGCGGCAACTGCGGGACAAGGGCAACACGGTGCTGGTGGTGGAGCACAAGCCCGAGGTGATCGCGATCGCCGACCACGTGGTGGACCTCGGTCCGGGCGCGGGCTCGGCGGGCGGCACGGTCTGCTTCGAGGGCAGTGTCGAGGGCCTGCGCGCCGCCGGCACGGTCACCGGCCGACACCTGGACGACCGGGCGTCGGTGAAGGAGAAGGTGCGCACGCCCACCGGCGAGCTGGCGGTCCGCGGTGCCTCCGCCCACAATCTGCGGGACGTCGACGTGGACATCCCGCTGGGGGTGCTGGTCGTGGTGACCGGCGTGGCCGGCTCCGGCAAGAGCTCGCTGGTGCACGGCTCGATCCCGGCCGGGGAGGGCGTGGTCTCCGTCGACCAGAGCCCGATCCGCGGCTCGCGGCGCAGCAACCCGGCCACCTACACCGGTCTGCTGGAGCCCATCCGCAAGGCGTTCGCCAAGGCCAACGGCGTGAAGCCGGCGCTGTTCAGCGCCAACTCCGAGGGCGCCTGCCCGACCTGCAACGGCGCGGGCGTCATCTACACGGACCTGGCGATGATGGCCGGCGTGGCCACCACCTGCGAGGACTGCGAGGGCCGCCGGTTCGACGCGTCGGTGCTGGAGTACCACCTCGGCGGCCGGGACATCAGCGAGGTGCTGGCGATGCCGGTGACCGAGGCGGAGGCCTTCTTCGCCGCCGGCGAGTCCAAGGTGCCCGCCGCCCACCGCATCCTGTCCCGCCTCGTCGACGTCGGCCTCGGCTACGTCAGCCTCGGCCAGCCGCTGACCACCCTCTCCGGCGGCGAGCGCCAGCGCCTGAAGCTGGCCACCCACATGGGCGACAAGGGCGGCGTCTACGTCCTCGACGAGCCGACCACCGGCCTCCACCTGGCCGACGTCGAGCAGCTCCTCGGCCTGCTGGACCGGCTGGTCGACTCGGGCAAGTCCGTCATCGTCGTCGAGCACCACCAGGCCGTGATGGCCCACGCCGACTGGATCATCGACCTCGGCCCGGGGGCCGGCCACGACGGCGGCCGCATCGTCTTCGAGGGCACCCCCGCCGACCTGGTCGCGGACCGCTCCACCCTCACCGCCCAGCACCTCGCCGAGTACGTCGGCGCCTGAGGCGGGTCTGACCCCCCTGCCGGGCCCGGGGCGGTGCGCCCCGGGCCCGGGCTAGCGGCCGGCGACGGTGTCGGCGAGGCGGGCGAGGGGGGAGGTGGTGGGGCGGCGTCGGGTGGACTCCTGGCGGTCGGCGGCGTGGTAGGCCGCGTAGAGGGCGTGGACGCCGAGCCAGCGGAGGGGTTCGGGCTCCCAGCGGCGGACGGTGTGGCCGACCCAGGGCAGGCGGGTGAGCTCGGTGTCGTACCCGAGCACGAGGTCGCGCAGGGTGCGGCCGGCCAGGTTGGCGGTGGTCACCCCGCTGCCGACGTAGCCGCCCGCCCAGCCGAGGCCGGTGCGGCGGTCGAGGTCGACGGTGGCGCACCAGTCGCGGGGCACGCCGAGCACCCCCGCCCAGGCGTGCTCGATCCGCGCCGAGCGGGCGGCCGGGAAGAACGCGTGCAGGATCTCGCGGAGTTGGCGGACGGTCGCGGGCTGGGTGGCCCCGTCGACGTCCGTCCGGGAGCCGAAGCGGTACGGGACGCCGCGCCCGCCGAGGGCGATCCGGTCGTCGGCGGTGCGCTGGGCGTACATGTAGGCGTGGGCGAAGTCGCCGAGCACCTCGCGGCCGTCCCAGCCGGTCTCGGCCCAGAAGGCGGCCGGGAGCGGCTCGGTGGCGATCATCGCCGAGTTCATCGGCAGCCAGGTGCGGCGCTCGCCCGCGAGGCCGGAGGTGAAGCCCTCGGTGGCGCGCAGCACATAGCGGGCGGTGACGGTGCCGTGCGGGGTGACCGCCCGGGGCGTACGGCCGCCGCGGATCCCGGTCACCGGCGTGCGCTCGTACACCTCGACGCCCAGCCGTTCGACGGCGTCCGCGAGGCCGGCGGCGAGCTTGGCCGGCTGGACGCGGGCGCCGTACGGGCTCCAGACGCCGCCGAGGGCGCCGGCGACGCGCAGCCGCCCGGCGGTCTCGGCGGCACCGAGTTCGTGGACGCGGTCGGGGCCGTAGGCGCGTTCGGTCTCGGCGAATTCGCGCAGGCGGGCGAGCTGCGCGGGCGTGCGGGCGACCTCCAGCACGCCGCCGCGCACCACGTCGGCGTCGATGCCCTCGGCGTCCAGGGTGTCGGCCACCTCGCCGACCGCCGCGTCCATCACCCGCTGCATCGCGGCGGCCCCGGCCCGGCCGTAGCGGCGGGCGAAGGCACCGCGCCCGGCGAAGCCGTTGTAGAGCCAGCCGCCGTTGCGCCCGGAGGCGCCGAAGCCGCAGAACCGCTGCTCCAGCACGGCGATCCGCAGCGCGGGCTCGGCCTGCTTGAGGTAGTACGCCGTCCAGAGGCCGGTGTAGCCGCCGCCGACCACGCAGACGTCGACGTCCCGGTGCCCGGGCAACGCCGCCCGGGGCTCGGGCAGCCCGAGCCGATTCCACCAGAAGGAGACCCCGCCGTTCACACCCCTGCCACCGGACCCCACGGACCCCGACCTCCACCTCACACCGACCTGTCCCCGGGACGCTACGCCCGCACGCCGGCTCCGATCCACCGCCAGCCTGCAAGAAACGGAGCCCCACCCCGAGCACCCTGTCAGGCCGGGAAGCGGGGAGCAGCCGGTACGCCGGCACTCCGCCCCGCCGTGCCAAGCCCAGCACCGGCTCCGCCGTGTCTTCGGCAACGCAATGAGCGTTGCCGGCGGCGCCGCAGGCTGGGGCAACGGTGGCACCGGTGGGGTCTGCTGTGTGCCGGGTGGCCGTTCAGGGGGTGGCGTTGCGGGTGTGGCGGGGGGCCACCGGGGTTCTGCTGTCCGTCGTGGGGCTCGCGGGTCGTGGCCGAGGAGCGGCGCCGGTGGGGTGTACTGCGGACCCGGGGCCGGTCAGGGGGTGGTGAGGAGGCGGGCGATGGTCTCGGTGGCCGGGGCGTTGTCGTCCGCCTCGGAGGTGGTGCAGCGGGTGTCGAAGGCGGTGTTGCGGGCCTGGGCGAGGGTGGTGGAGTGCCGGGCGGGGTCGAGGAAGGTGGCGTGGCCGGGGGTCAGGTGGAGGAGGGCGGTTCCGGCGGTCCAGTCGGTGGTGAGTTCGACGAGGCCGGTGTCGTCCGCCGCCATGGTGTCGGCGAGGCCTCGTAGGGCGGTGAGGGCCCAGATCATGCCGGGGAGTTCGAAGTCGACGCGGGTGTCGAAGTCGACGGTGAGGGAGCCGGTGGGCTCGTGGTGGCGGAGGGTGAGGGCGTCGTCCTCGCCGAGGGCGGTCAGCAGGGCCGCGTGGTCGCCCTCGATCCAGCGGTCGCACTCCGCGAGGGCGGCGGGCAGTTCGGCCAGGTAGCGGCGGCGGACGGCGGCGTCGGGCCAGGGGGTGCAGAGGCCGGTCCAGTCGGACCGGGGCCGGGCGGTGGCCGGGGCCACGGGTGAGCGGAGGTAGGTCCGCAGCCGTGCCGCGTCGATGGTGACCGCCGCCGTCACCGTGACATACCTCGCCATGCCCGCCCGCCCCTCCGTCGGCACCCTGCCGCCGCGGAACCGATTCTGCCCGCCCCCGCCGACAGCCACGGCGGGGGCGGGCGGGCCGGTTCAGCCGAGGGTGGAGGCGGTGACGGGCTCGCCGATCGGGATGCTCTGCCCGGCCGGGCCGGTCTCGACGACCGGCCGAAGGAGGGACGATACGTGACCGCACGACTCCCCCGAGCGTTCAGCAGGACACCCGCTCCCACGCCCTCGGAGGCCCCCGTGCGCACCCTCACCCGGCACACCGCCACCCTCGCCGCCGTCCTCGCAGCCGTCCTCGCCACCGCCATGGCCGGGCCGGCCGCCGCCGCGTCCGCCGGGCCGGAGCCCCGGGAGGTCAACCAGGGCTACAGCATCCCGGTCGGCGCCATCACCGACCTCGGCGCGCTCCCGGTGCTCGGCGGCCTCGGCCTGGACTTCGCCCGCCTGATGGGAGTCTGAGGGCCCGCGCCGCACCCCGAAGGGCCCGCCCGGACGCGCTCCGGGCGGGCCCTTCCGCCGACGGCGGGGTTTCTTCCGCTGCGAAAGTTAGTCGTCCCGACACGCCCACGACAGGCGGGAACACGCCTCCGCAGCCTTCCCGTCACCGCCCGACCATCCCCCGCAACACGGCGCCACACACCCGTAACACCCCTTCCCACCAGGCAGAACGGGTGATTGACAGGAAGGCACGGGCTTCAGCACGATGAGCGCCGAGCCCACTCGCAGCACCCCGGACCCGGAAGGAGGGCCGATGAGCACCGTTCACCGCACCGCCCCGGCCCGCCACCGCTGCTGTCGCCGCCGGCGCTGCCGTCTCTGTTGTCGCGGGGCCTTCGCCCGCTGACCCCGGCCGCCCGGCCGTCACCTCTCCCCGGCACCCGTGTGCCGTCCTTCACCGCTCCGCCCTGCCCGCGTCCACCGCCCGGGGCGTCCTCGCGCGTCTCCCCGTTCCCCCTCCACATTCCCCTTCACCAGAGTCGAGGAACAGCCATGTCCACTGCCACCGCAGCCACCACCGCCCTGCGCCTCACGCCCGCCGCCGGCCGGATCGGCGCGATCGTGCACGACGTCCGCCTCGGCGGCGACCTGCCCGCCGAGACCGTCGCCGCCCTCGAAGCCGCGCTGTACGAGCACAAGGTGCTGTTCTTCCGCGGTCAGCAGCACCTCGACGACGCCGAACACGAGGCGTTCGCCCGCCTGTTCGGCCAGCCGGTCGGGCACCCCACCGTCCCGAGCGCCGACGGCCGCTACATCTTCGAGCTGGACGCCACCAAGGGCGTGCGTGCCAACAACTGGCACACCGACGTCACCTTCGTCCCGTCCTACCCGAAGGCCTCGATCCTGCGCGCCCTGGAGCTGCCGCCGGCCGGCGGCTCGACGGTGTGGGCCAACACCGCCGCCGCCTACCAGGACCTGCCGCAGCCGCTGAAGGTGCTGGCCGAGTCGCTGCGCGCCGTGCACACCAACGACTACGACTACGCGGCGAGCCTCGCGCTGCGCCCGGAGCTCGCCGACAACGCCGAGGTGGCCGACCTCTTCCGCCGGGTGTTCGTCTCCACCGCGTTCAAGACCGAGCACCCGCTGGTCCGCGTCCACCCGGTGACCGGCGAGAAGAACCTCCTGCTCGGCGCGTTCGCCCAGCGGATCCAGGGTGTCTCGGGCGCCGACAGCAAGGCGCTGATCGCGCTGTTCCAGCGGTACGTGGAGCGGCTGGAGAACACCGTGCGCTGGGACTGGCAGGTCGGCGACGTCGCGTTCTGGGACAACCGCGCCACCCAGCACTACGCCGTCAACGACTACGGCGACGAGCCGCGGCTGGTCCGCCGGATCACCCTGGACGGCGACCTGCCCGCGGGCGTGGACGGCGCCCCGAGCCGGCTGCTGGAGCCCACCGAGCCGCCGCGGGTGGCCGGGCTGGTGCCCGCCGAGCAGCTGGAGGCCGAGACCGCCGCGCGCTGATCCCCGACAACTCCGCGAAGGACGGCCGATGTTCACCGAGACCACCAGCACGAACGCCCGGCCGCACCGCACCGGGGACGGGCGGCGGGACGTCAACGCCGCCGCCGTCCTGCGGACGGTGCTGGACCACGGGCCGGTGGCCCGCAGCCGGGTGGCGGCGCTCACCGGGCTGAGCCCGGCCGCCGTCTCCCGCCAGGTGGTCGACCTGGTCCGGCTCGGACTGCTGCGCGAGCGGCCCGAGTTGGCCGCCCCCGGCGCCGGGGCGGTCGGGCGGCCACAGCTGCCGGTGGACGTGGACACCGGACGGATCGCGGTGGCCGGACTGCACATCGGCCTGCCGTTCACCACCTTCGCCTTCCTCGACCCGCGCGGAAACGTCCTGCACCGCCGGGAGTTGAGCAACCGGGGCCGCACCGGAGCGGCCGTGCTGCGGCCGCTGCTGGCGCGGCTGCCCGGGCTGCTCGACGCCGTACCGGACGGCCGCACCGTGGTCGGCCTCGGCGCCGTCACCGGCGGCGCGGTCGACCGCGAGCGAGGACTGATCTCCCGTCATGATCCGCTGGAGTGGCGGGACCTGCCGCTCGGCGGGCTGCTGGCCGAGGCCACCGGGCTGCCGGTGCAGGTGGACAACCACGCCAGGGCGCTGGCCCAGGCGGAGATCCTCTTCGGCCACCCGGCGGCCCGGCGCTCGATGGTGCACCTGTTCGTCGGCCATGTGGTGGACGCGGCCCTGGCCGTGGCCGGCACCGTGCACGTGGGCCCGGCCTCGCCGACCGGGGACGTCGCCCACCTGCCGGTGCCGGACAGCGACGCGCTCTGCCACTGCGGCCGGACCGGCTGTCTGGCGGTCGCCGCCTCGGACACCACGCTGTTCGAGGCGGCGGCGGCCGAGGGGATCGTCGAACGGCCGGACCGCGCCGAACTGGTGGCCGCCGTCCGGGCCGGCCACCCCGGGGCCGACCGGCTGGTGCGGCGGCGCGCGGAGACCATCGGCCGGGCGCTGGCCCTGCTGGCCGATGTCGTCAACCCCGACCTGCTGGTGCTGACCGAGCACTTCGCCGCGCTCGACCCGGCCTATCTGGACGTGGTGCGCACCGAGTTCGCGCGCCGCTCACGGCTGCGGCGGGACGCCGAACTGGTGGTCGCCCAGCGGCGCGGCGCCGATGTGCTCGCCGTGGCCGCCGGATCGGCCGCGCTCGGCGCCCTGTACGCCCGCCCGGTGCACGCCCTGACCGGCTGAGCCCCCTCCCACATCACCGACCCCGCAACGCCCCTTCCCGCAGAGGACCCCACTCGTGACCCGCAACCCCACCGCCTCCCCGCTCTCCCGCCGGGCGCTGCTCCGCGGCGGCCTCGCCGGCGCCGGCCTGCTGACCCTGGCCGCCTGCCGCTCGGCCGCCGACACCGCCACCGGCCGGGCCGCCGGTGACACGGCGGGCCCGCGTCGCGGCGGCGTCCTCACGGTCGGCACCGGCGTCGACTTCACCCCCGCCCTGCTGTTCGCGCAGAGCGCCAACACCCTCGTCCAGCGCCTGGTCTTCAACACCCTGACCCGCTACGACGACCAGCTGAAGCCGCAGCCCGAACTCGCCACCTCCTGGGAGGTCGCCCCGGACGGCACCGCCGTCACCCTCAGGCTGCGCGAGGACGTGACCTTCCACAGCGGCCGCCGGTTCACCGCCGACGACGTCGTCTTCGCCGTCAAGAACCTCCAGAACCCGGCCCGCTCCGCCCAGTTGCGCTCGACCGCCGCCGCCGTCACCGACTTCCGCAAGAACGGCGACTTCGAGCTCACCCTCGTCCTCGCCCACCCGGTGAGCAACCTCTTCGACCTCTTCGAGTTCATGATCATCCCGGACTCCGCCACCGTCGAGGAGGCCTTCGCCGGGACGAAGCTGGTCGGCACCGGCCCCTACACCTTCACCGAGCGCAAGCCCGGCAGCTCGATCACCTTCGCCCGCAACGCCTCCTACTGGAACCCCGGCCGCCCCTACCTGGACGGCGTCGAGATCCGGGTGATCCCCCAGTCCGAGTCGCTGCTCTCCTCCCTGCGGACCGGCCAGACCCACCTGTCCTACAGCGTCCGCGGCAAGGACGTCGCCACGCTGAAGAGCGACCCGCAGTTCCGCATCACGCCCTACGACACCGGCTCCGGCGCCCACTACATCGGCGTCAACCTCACCGCCGAGCACGTCAACGACAAGCGGGTCCGGCAGGCCATCGCCTGGGCCGTCGACCGCGAGCGCCTCGTCCAGCAGGCGCTCGGCGGTTACGGCACCGTCTCCGCGACGCCCTGGCCCAGGTCCTCCCCCGCGTTCGCCGCGGACGCCTCCGCCCACTACCGCCACGACCCGGACCGCGCCCGGCAGTTGCTCAAGGACGCCGGGCTCTCCGGGATCAGCCTGCCGTTCGCGCACAGCAACGACCCCGGCAACACCGCCATCGCGCAGATCCTCCAGTACGACCTCCAGCAGGTCGGCATCCAGACCGTGCTGCAGCCCACCGACTCGCCCACCATGCAGAAGCAGCTGATCGCCCAGACCATGCCCGCGCTCTGGACGCTCAGCCACGGCTTCGCCCAACTCCACCCCGCCACCCTGGCGGTGAGCGCCTACCCGTTCAACGAGGCCAAGAACAGCTCGCACTTCGGCTCGCCCGCCTACACCGACATCGTGCAGCGCGCCTGGAAGCGGCCGGACAGCGACAGCCCCGAGGCCAAGGAGCTCTACCGGCAGATCACCGACGTCCTGCTGGACGAGCAGTTCGTGATCGACCTCGCCATCGCCGGCCTCACCGAGGTCGCCGGCGGCAAGGTCCGCGGCGCCACCCTCAACAAGTTCGGCTACCTCAACCTCGACGACGCCTACCTCACGGCCTGAGCGGACGGCCCGAACCCGATGCGAAGCTTCCTCCTCAAGCGACTGCCCTCCGGGCTGCTCGTCCTCCTCCTCGCCTCCTTCCTGGTCTTCCTCATCCTGCGCCTGATCCCGGGCGACCCCGCCACCACGCTGGCCGGCCCCGACGCCGGACCGCAGGCCGTCGCCGCGATCCGCGCCCGGCTCGGCCTCGACGAACCGCTGCTGTCCCAGTACCTGCGCTGGCTCGGCGACCTGCTCACCGGCGACCTCGGGCCCAGCTACTCGATCGGCGGCCAGGTCGCCGACCTGATCGGCGACGGCCTCGGCGCCACCCTCCAACTGACCGCCGCCGCCCTGCTGCTGGTCGTCGCGCTGGCCCTGCCGCTCGGCGTGCTCGGCGCCACCGCGAAGCGCCGACCGGTCGCCGCCGCCGTCCGCGCCTTCACCACCGCCGTCCTGGCCGTACCGCCGTTCGTCACCGGCGTACTGCTGGTGCTGCTGTTCGCGGTCACCCTCGGACTGCTGCCCGCCGGCGGCCACGAGTCCCTGCTCGACGCCCCCGACCTCGCACTGCAGTACCTGCTGCTGCCCGCCGTCTGCCTCGCCCTGCCCAGCGCCGCCGTGCTCGCCCGCTACCTCACCGACGGCATCCAGCGGGCGCTCGCCGAGGACTACGTGCGCACCGCCACCGCCGTCGGCGTCTCCCGCCGCCGGATCGTCTGGCGGCACGCCCTGCCCAACGCGCTGCCCTCCGCCGTCACCGTGCTCGGCCTGCAGATCGGCCACCTGGTCGCCGGGGCGGTGCTGGTCGAGCGGATCTTCGCCTGGCCCGGCCTCGGCCAGCTCGTCGAGCAGGGCGTGCTGCGCCGCGACTACCCCGTGGTGCAGGCCCTGCTGCTGCTGATCGTCGCCGGCTACGTCGCCGTCCAACTGCTCACCGACCTCGTGTACGTCTGGCTCGACCCCCGGATCCGGTGGGAGTAACCGATGACCGCCCTGACCGCCCCCGCCCCGGCGCGCCCCGCGCGCGCCGCCGTCCGCAACCGGTACCTCGCCGGGCTGCTCACCGTCCGCGGCCTGACCGGGCTCGCCCTGGTCGGCACCGTGGCCCTGGCCGGACTGCTGGCCCCGCTGCTCACCGACCTCGACCCCAACGCCCAGGGACCGCTGGCGCTCGCCGGGCCGAGCGCCGAGCACCCGCTCGGCACCGACGACCTCGGGCGGGACCTGCTCAGCCGGGTCCTGCACGGCATCACCACCGACCTGGCGCTGACCTTCGGAGCCGTTCCCGTCGGTGCGCTCGTCGGCTGCTCGCTCGCCCTGCTGGCGGCCACCCACCGCTGGGCCGACACCGCCGTCCAGCGGGTCTTCGACCTGGTGCTCGCGTTCCCCGGGCTGATCCTGGCGCTGGCCGTCACGGCCGTGCTCGGGCCGGGCCGCTGGCCGGTGTTCATCGTCATCGCGATCGCCGAAGTACCGCTGTTCGGGCGCCAGTTGCGCTCCGGAATCCTGGTCCAGCGGGAGCGCGAGTACGCACTGGCCGCCCGGGTCGGCGGCGCCTCCCGGGCCCGGGTGCTGCTGCGGCACGTGCTGCCGAACGCCGTCGACCCGCTGATCGTGCAGACGGCGGTGGCGCTGTCGGTCGGCGTGTTCATCGAGGGCGCGATGAGCTTCCTCGGACTCGGGGTGCGCCCACCGGAGCCGACCCTCGGCTCGATCCTCAGCCAGTCCGTCTCCTACCTCGCCACCCACCCGACCTTCGCGGCCGCCCCGCTGGCCGCGACCACCGCGCTGGTGCTCGGCTTCACGCTGATCGCCGAGGCCCTGAACCGGGGGATCCGCCGATGACCAGCCCGCCGCCCCGCGACGACCGCACCGTCCTGCGGGTCACCGACCTCACCGTGGCGTTCGACGCCACCACCGCCGTGGACGGCGTCGGCTTCGACCTCGCCGCCGGGGACACCCTGGGCCTGGTCGGCGAGTCCGGCTCCGGCAAGTCCACCACCGCGCTCGCCCTGCTGCACATGCTCCCCGCCGGCGGCCGGATCACCGGCGGCTCGGTGGAGCTGTCCGGCCAGGACCTCGCCGCCCTGCCCGAACACGCCCTGCGCGCCGTGCGCGGCCGGCGGATCGCCATGGTCTTCCAGGACCCGATGTCCTCGCTCAACCCGGTCCTCACCGTCGGCAAGCAGCTCGACGAGGCCCTGCGCGCCCACGGCACCCGCCCCGACAAGCGGCAACGTGCCGCCCGCGCCGTCGAGTTGCTCGACCTGGTCGGCATCCCCGACGCCGCCGGCCGGCTGCGCGACCACCCGCACCAGTTCTCCGGCGGCCAGCGCCAGCGCGTCATGATCGCCCTCGCGCTCGCCAACGACGCCGAGGTGCTGGTCGCCGACGAACCCACCACCGCCCTCGACCCGACCGTCCAGCAGCAGATCCTGCGCCTGCTCACCCGGATCAACCGGGAGACCGGCACCGCGCTCGTGGTGATCAGCCACGACCTCGGGGTGATCGCGCAGACCTGCCGCCGGCTGCTGGTCATGCGGCACGGGAAGGTGGTCGAGTCCGGCGACACCGCCGACGTCCTCACCGCCCCGCGGCACCCGTACACCAAGCAGTTGCTGGCCGCCGTCCCGCGTCTGGAGGCGCCCTCGGAGGCCGCCGCCAACAGCGCGCCGGGGGCCGAGCCGCTGCTCACCGTCACCGGCCTGCGCAAGACCTACGGCTCGCGGCGGCGCACGGTCACCGCGCTGGACGGCGTCGACCTGGCGCTGCACCCCGGCGAGACCCTCGGCCTGGTCGGCGAGTCCGGCTCCGGGAAGTCCACACTGGCCCGCGCGCTGGTCCAGGTGCACTCCCCGAGCGGCGGCGGGATCCGCTTCCGGGGAGAGGAGTTCGGGCGGGGCGGCGAGCGGGCCGCGCGGCGCGAGGTGCAGCTGGTCTTCCAGGACCCGTACGCCTCGCTCAACCCCCGGATGACCGCCGGGCAGATCATCGCCGAACCGCTGATCGCCCACGGCCTGGGCGACCGGCCCGCGCGCGCCCGGCGGGTCGCCGAACTGCTGGAGCAGGTCGGCCTCGACCCCGACAGCGCCGACCGGCACCCGCGCGCCTTCTCCGGGGGCCAGCGCCAACGCATCGGCATCGCCCGGGCGTTGGCCCCCGAGCCGAGCGTGCTGATCTGCGACGAGCCGGTCTCCGCGCTGGACGTCTCGGTCCAGGCCCAGGTCCTCGACCTGCTCGCCCGCCTCCAGCGCGAACTCGGCCTCGCCCTGCTGTTCATCGCCCACGACCTCGCGGTGGTCCGCCAGGTGAGCCACCGGATCGCCGTCATGCACCACGGCCGGATCGTCGAGACCGGACCGGCCGACCGGGTCGTCACCGCACCCGAACACCCCTACACCAAGCAGCTGTTGGCCGCCGTCCCGCGCCTGGGAACGCCGCGCCCGGACGCCACGAACCCGGACGGCACGGACCCGGACGCCCGGACCGCCGTCCTCACCACCCGGAGCACCGCATGACCGACGCCCCCGACACCCCCGCCGCCGCCCCCGACGCGGCGCCGTACCGCGACCCCTACGCCGGCTTCCCCGGCACCGTCGGCCGCACCTTCCGCGAGTCCACGCCCGCCTGGCCGCAGCGGGTCCGCCCGCGCGAGGGCGCGCCCAACGTCGTCGTCGTCCTGGTCGACGACCTCGGCTACAGCGACATCGGCCCGTTCGGCGCCGAGATCCCCACCCCGGCCCTGGACGGCCTCGCCGAGCGCGGCGTCAAGCTCGCCAACTACCACACCATGCCGCTCTGCTCCCCCGCCCGGGCCGCCCTGCTCACCGGCCTCAACCCGCACCGGGTCGGCTACTCCTTCGTCGCCAACGCCGACCCCGGCTTCCCCGGCTACGGCATGGAGATCGCCGACGACATCCCCACCCTCGCCGAGCTGCTGCACGACGCCGGCTACGCCACCTACGCCGTCGGCAAGTGGCACCTCACCCGCGACTCCGCCTCCAACGCCGCCGACGACCGCGCCAACTGGCCGCTGCAGAAGGGCTTCGACCAGTACTACGGCGTCCTCGAAGGCCTCACCAGCCTCTTCCACCCGCACCAACTCGTCCGCGACAACAGCCCGCTGGACCTCGACGAACTCCCCGACGACTACTACTACACCGACGACATCACCGACCGCGCCATCGACATGGTGAAGGCGCTGCGCGCCCACGACACCGACAAGCCGTTCTTCCTCTACCTCGCCCACAACGCCGTGCACGGCCCGTTGCAGGCCAAGCCCGAGGACCTCGCCCGGCACAGGGGCCGCTACGACGGCGGCTGGGACGAGCTGCGCGCCGCCCGGTTCGCCCGCCAGCTGGCCGCCGGCCACTTCCCGCCCGGCACCGAACTGCCGGAGCGCAACACCGAATCCGGCCACGAGGTCGGCCCCTGGAGCGACCTCACCCCCGCCCGGCGGCAGCTCTACGCCCGCTACATGGAGGTCTACGCCGCCATGGTCGACAACGTCGACCAGAACCTCGGCCGGCTGCTCGGCACCCTCGAAGCGCTCGGCGAACTCGACAACACCATCGTGGTGTTCACCTCCGACAACGGCGGCACCGGCGAGGGCGGCGCCGAGGGCACCCGCAGCTACTTCAGCCGCTTCGTCCACCACCCGGCCCTCCCCGAGGACTGGAACCCCGACGTCGAGCGGGAGATCGGGCTGATCGGCGGCCCGCGCTCGCTGGTCCACTACCCGCGCGGCTGGGGCATGGCCTCCAACACCCCGTTCCGCCTCTACAAGGGCCAGACCCACGCGGGCGGCGTGCGCGTCCCCTTCGTGCTCTCCTGGCCCGCCGGCCTCCCGCGCGCCGAGGGCGACCCCGGCGTGCGCACCCAGTACCAGTACGTCACCGACCTGCTGCCCACCCTGCTCGACCTCGCCGGCGTGGAGCGGCCCGAGCGGCGGCGCGAACAGGCCGTGCAGTCGCTGGACGGCTTCACCTTCGCCTCCGTGCTGCGCGACCCGGACGCCGGCTCCACCCACCCCGAGCAGTACTGCGAGATGACCGGAAACCGCAGCTACTACCGCGACGGCTGGAAGCTCGTCACCCTGCACCGCCCCGGCACCCCGTACGACGACGGCGAGTGGGCGCTGTACGACCTGCGCACCGACCCCACCGAGATCCACGACCTGGCCGCCGAACACCCCGACGTGGTCAAGGAGCTGTCCGCCGCATGGGAGGCCGCCGCCTGGCGCAACGGCGTCTTCCCGCTCAGCGACGGCGGCGGCGCCCTCGCCCGCCGCCACCCCGACGACGCCAGGCTGCGCCGACCGCTGCGGCTGCTCGCCGGCACGCCCGAACTGGAGCGCTACCGCTCCTCGCGGCTGATCTCCTTCCGCTCCTTCGCCATCGAGGTCGAACTCGCCGGGCACGGCGCCGGGGACACGGGCGTCCTGGTCTCGCACGGCGACCAGGGCGGCGGCTACAGCCTCTACGTCGAGGACGGCCGGCTGCACCTCGCCTACAACCAGTACGGCGAGCTGTTCGAGGCCGACGCCGGACCGCTCGCCCCCGGCGCCCACCTGGTCACCGTCGAGGCGACCGCCGTGGCCGGCCTGCGCTGGGAGTTCCGCGTCCTGGTCGACGGCGAGGAGACCGGCCGGCTCGGCCCGGTCCACCAGCTCATCGGCATGGCCCCGTTCCAGGGCATCAGCGTCGGCGTCGACCGCAGGTCCCCGGTCTCCTGGCCGGTGTACGAGCGCCACCGCGCGTTCCGCTACAGCGGCGGGCTGCGCGCCGTCACCTATCTGCCCGGCGACCCCGCGCCCGAGGACCCCGCCGTCGTCGCCCGCGCGTTGCGGGAGGCCGCCGCCGCCTTCGAGTAGGCGATCGTTCAACCAGGGGATCATCCGTCAGATCATCACGCTATCCTCCGGATGGCTCGTGTCATCCGTCGTCCGTCCTGTCCGGGGGAACAGTGATCAACGAAATCCTGCCCGAATCCGTCGTGGTCGAGACCGCCTACTCCGACCCGCCCGAGGCCCGCCTGGAGCCCGAGGAGGAGGCGGTCATCACCCGCGCCGTCGAATCGCGCCGCCGCGAGTTCACCACCGTCCGGCACTGCGCCCGCCGCGCCCTCACCCGCCTCGGCGTCCCCTACCGGCCGCTGCTCCCCGGCCTGCGCGGCGCCCCGGGCTGGCCGGAGGGCGTCGTCGGCTCGCTCACCCACTGCGCCGGCTTCCGCGCCGCCGCCGTGGCCCCGGCCGACACGGTCCTCTCCCTCGGCATCGACGCCGAACCCGCCCTCCCCCTGCCCGACGACGTCCTGGACACCATCGCCCTCCCGGCCGAGCAGCGGCGCAGCGCGGCCCTCGACGCCGAGCAGCCCGGCCTCCCCTGGGACCGCATCCTGTTCAGCGCCAAGGAGTCCGTCTACAAGACCTGGTTCCCGCTCACCCACCGTTTCCTCGACTTCTCCGAGGCCGACATCACCCTCCGCACCGACGGCACCTTCACCGCGACCATCCTCGTCCCGACGCCCCTGCCCACCCTCGAAGGGCGCTGGCGCGTCCACGACGGCCACCTCGCGACCGCCATCACCGTCCTGCGGTAGGCGGCGGAGGCATCGTTGCGGGACGGCTTCTCCGACGGGTTCTTCACGCGGCTCGCGCGCGACACGCATCCGGTGGACCTGATGTGCCGCTATCTGCTGCACGGCTCGGTCGAACGGATCCCCGGTCTGGCGGCCGACCGGGAGACGCTGTCGTTCGACCACCTGAGCCGCCGTGTCCGCCCGGAGCACCGCTCCCGCCACGACGACGCGGACACCTTCTCCCTCCACATCAGGAGGAAGGTCGGCGGGCGGCTCTTCGGTGTGGAGTTCCGTCTCCACTTCGTCGCCGGAGAGCCCTCCGCCGACGCGGTGATCCCGTTCGGCACCCCGGTCGGCCTGCCCCGGTTCCTGCACCGCCTACGCGCGAACCACGGCTCGGCGGGGGCTCCGGGCGACTGGGACTTCGAGGTGTACACCGACGTACGGGATCTCCGTGAGAGCGTCGTGCTGTTCGGCAACCGCCGCGAGGCCTGGTTCCAGGTCGACCGGGGCCGGCCGGTGGTCGGCCGGCTGCACGGCAACCGGTTCGGGGGGCACGCCCGGCTGCACGCGGGAGGGGTGATGTTCCCCGACCGCCTCGCCGCCGTCGACGGCGTCACCGCCGAGGCGCGGGCGTACCGGCGGCACGTGGCCAGGCTGCGCGATCCGCTCCCCCTGCGGGCGGCGCGGTGAGCCGGGGAAACCGGTTGCGGACGCGGCCCGGCGCCTGGGATCGTGCGAACCCCGCGCGAACCCCGCTACTGCGACGAGGCCTGGATGACGATCTACTTCTACGGCGCGGACGAAGTCCCCTACGGCTGCTTCTCCAACTTCTCCGCGCACGACCTGGAGCTCGACGGGCACCTGTGGCCGACCTCGGAACACTACTTCCAGGCCCAGAAGTTCCCCGGCACCCGTCACGCCGACCTCATCCGCCGGGCCGGCACACCGCTGCGCGCCGCCGAGCTGGGCCGCGACCCCTCCAGGCCGCTGCGGCGGGACTGGGAGCGCGTCAAGGACGACGTCATGCGCCGCGCCGTGGCGGCCAAGTTCCAAGCGCACGCGGACATCCGCGGCATCCTGCTGTCCACCGCCGACGAGGAGATCGTCGAGGACACCGGCACCGACCACTACTGGGGTCGCGGCAGGACCGGGACCGGGAAGAACATGCTCGGCCGGATCCTGATGCGCACCCGCACCCGGCTCCGTGCCGAGGCGCGGGAGCGCTCCGGCTGAGGACCCTCAGATCCACCCGTGGCGGTGGGCCCGCCGGAGGGCGGCCGACGGGTGGGCGGCGCCGAGTTTGGTGGTGGCCGAGGTGAGGTGGCGGCGGGCGGCCTCCGCCGGGAGGGGGACGGGGGCGCCGGCGGCGGTGAGGTCGAGGACGTCGAGTTCCTCGGCGGTCAGGACCGTGGTGTCCGGGGCCAGGGTGTCCGGGTGGATGTAGCGGCGGCCGCCGTGGACGGTGCGGACGGCGTGGGCGAGGTCGGCGGCGGAGACGCTGCGGGGCAGGAAGGCCCCGGCGCCGGCGCGCAGGGCGCGGCGGAGGTCGCCCGGGCGGTCGTGGGTCGTCATGATCACGGTCGGGCAGGCCGGCAGCGGTGAGCCGTCGAGGCCGGGCGAGCGCAGCGCGAGGACGGCGACGTCGGGGCGACGGTGCGCGGCCAGGGCCAGTGCGGCCGGGGCGGAGTCGGCCTCGGCGACGACGGTCAGGCCCTCCTCCAGGGCCAGCAGGGCGGCCAGGGCGGCCCGGCGGACGGGCTCGTCGTCGGCCAGCAGGAGGCGGAGGGCGGGGAGGCGCTCGGTCATGCGGTTCAGCCTTCCAGCGGCGCCGGGGTGACAGAAGTGCGACTACTCACCGAGGGTCATGAGATTCCTCAGCGGCGACCCCTGAGAAATGTCATGACGGCCGGTCACGCACAGCGCGGCCCCGGCGGGAAGCCCACAGGTCGGGGCAGAGGTGGGGCCGGGGGCTCATGCTCCTGGGACAACGGCGGAGGGAGGGTGGGAACAGGCCTCCGGAGACCGAAGCGGGGCCAAAGTAACTACGGAGAGTAACAATGAGTAAGGAAACCGTGAGCGGCTCGCCCGATCTGGTCGTCACCGCGCACTTCTGGGAACCCGGCGGGGTGCTCGGCCGCCTGCTGGCGTACGGCTTCATGACCAGTGCGGCGACCGTCCTGGTCCCGGACCCGCCCGAGGAGCTGTCCAGTCCCTGGCAGCGCTACCTCGTGCGGATCTCCCCGGCGCCCGGAGCCGATGACACCGCCGACACGATCCTGGCCGGGGGCATCGGCCTGGCGGCGCTCGACGGAGAGGGGGTCCGCACGGCAGGGGCGGTGCTGACCCTGGTCCGGCCGACGCGGTTCGAGGTCCCTGTCGTGACCTCCACGCCGGCCGGGATCGCCGCACTGCTGATCCGCCATCACGGCGACCTGTGGGCGGCCTACGCCGAGCTCGGCCTGCGGGTGGTGCGTCCGAAGAGGAAGGGGCCCGGCGCGCCGGACACCTGGTGGCTCGGCCCCGCGACCGCTGCCTTCGTCCACTCCGACGTCAAGGCGTTCGGCTGGGGCCTCTGTTGTTCCAGTCCCATTTGCCGGGACGCGGAGTGGAAGAGCGCGTATCCCTCCGATGCAGCGGCCTGACCGGACCATGGAGCGACCGCGATGACCACCGCGACACTGCAGCACCTGTCCCAAGACGCCCGGGGCGAAGCGAACGGGCGGCCCATCGGCTGGCAGGACGTCGCACTGGCGCTCGCGGCCGTCATCCCCGAGCTGTTCTACTTCGGCAGCGCGATCACTCCCGGGACGCCCGGGGACCAGCTCCTGTTGATGGCCCTGCTCGCCCTGGGCGAGGTCGTCGCGCTGCTGCTGCGACGGCTCCGGCCGGTGGCGGTCTTCGCCGCCGTGTGGGTGATCTCCACCCTCTCCGGCGCGCTGTCGCTGGCCGGTTCCCTCGACTACGTGCCGTGCTTCGGCCTGATGATCGCCCTCTACACCGTCGCCGCACAGTGCAGACGTGCCCTCGCGGTGACGGCCCTGGCGCTCACCTTCGTCCCCCTGGGGCTGGGGCTCGGCTACAGCATCGTGACGCGCCCGAGCTCCGTCGCCGTCGCCGTGCTGGTCGCCAACCTCGCCTTCTACATCCCGGTGACGCTGGTGGTCTGGGGCTTCGCCCTGATCAGCCGGTCCGCCGAGGAGGCCGCCGAACGCCACCGGCAGGAGATCGCCGAGTCGCGCCGACGGGTCACCCAGGAGCGGCTGCGGATCGCGCGGGAGCTGCACGACATCGTCGCCAACGCGGTGGCCGTCATGGTCATGCGGGCCGAAACCGCGAAGGTCACGGCGTTCGAGGATCCGGCACGCGGCGAGGCGTTCGGGCAGATCGAGAACCTGGGGCGGTCCACCATGGCCGAGCTGCGGCACATGCTGCGCCTGCTGCGCACCTCGGAGACGCCGGTCGAGGAGGGGTACACCCACGGCCTGGGCGACCTGGACCGGCTGCTCGCGGACATCCGTGAGGCCGGCGTCCTGATCTCGCTGGAGACCAGGGGAACGCCGCTGCGGATCGACGACAGCGTCAGCCAGACCGCGTACCGGCTGGTGCAGGAGGCCGCCACCAACATCACCAAGCACGCCGGTCCCGGAACCAGCGCCGTCGTGCGGATCACCTGGGACCAGGCACTGCTCATCGAGGTGGTGGACGACGGCGCCGGGCGCCCGCCGGACGGGAAGCGCGAGCTGTCGACCGGGCACGGGCTGCTCGGGCTGCGCGAGCGGGTGGCCCTGTACGGCGGGCTGCTGAGCGCGGCTCCGTACGGCCCCGGGTTCCGGGTGGCGGCGGCGCTGCCGGTGTCCACGGCGGCCTCCCCGGCCCTGGCCGGCGGTGCGCGGACCGGCGTCAGCGGAAGGCGTCGGAGAGACGGGTGAAGGTGCGGCCCGCGGCCAGCAGGGCGGGGAGGGCGGCGGCGACGCCGCGGGCCGTGCCGGAGGCGGGCCGGTTCATGTGGGCGATGACGATGTCGCCCGGCGCGGCGCCGGCCAGTTCCCGCTGGACCTGGGTGGCGGGGAGGGTGGCGCCGCCGTCGGCGTTGGTGCTGAATCCGGCGATCCGCTGGCCGAGGTCGGCGGCGATCAGGGTGGCGACGTCGTCGTAGTGGGCGGTGCCCGAGCGGAAGAAGCGGGGCGGGTGGCCGAGGAGGGCGGTGAGCTTCGCCAGGTTGCCGGCGATCTCGTCGTGGACCCCGGCGGGGTCGCGGGTGCCGGCGATGCCGTAGGCGGAGCGGCCGACGACGGAGAGGGGGCGGTGGGTGGTGCCGTGGTTGGCGATCTCGAACAGGGGGTCGGCGGCGAGGTCGTCGAAGACGGCGGGGTTGGCGTCGATCCAGCGGGCGTTGAGGAAGAGGGTGGCGGGGACGTCGTGGGCGCGGAGGGTGTCGACGAGGGCGGCGTCGTAACCGGAGCCGCCGGAGCCGCCGCAGGCGTCGAAGGTGAGGGCGATGGCGGGGGCGGCGGCCTCGGGGAGGGTGGTGAGCACTCCGGGGACGTCGAGGCCCCAGGCGGTGGGGACGGCGTCGGCGTAGCGGGCGGCGACGACGGCGCGGGTGGGGAGGGCCGCGTCGGGCACGGCGGCCGGGGTGTCAGGAGTGGTCGGGGTGGGCGTGGGGGTGGGTGTGGGGGTGGGCGTGGGGGTCGGGGTGGGTGAAGGCGTGGGGGTGGGTGAAGGCGTGAGGGTGGGCGTCGGGGTCGGGGTCGGACCGGCCGTGCCGGGCGGCGCGGCGGCCGGCGGCTGGGCGGCCGGTCCGGGCGCGCAGCCCGCCAGGGCGGTGCCGGCCGCCGCCGCGAGAAGGGCCCGCCGACTGAGTGCCATGAAAAGCTCCGAACCTGTCCGACCGTCAGGGACCACCGATCCACGCCCCTCCATTCAGGGCCGCCGTGCCCGCCCGTGCAAGCGGGCGCGGCCTTCACGGGGCCGCCGCACGGCCGTGGCGCCCGGCTCACCGGGGGTTCACCGGGAAGGGTACGAGACTCCGCTGACATCCCGACATCCCGGCGAGAGCGGAGGCTTCCGATGACGGAGCACAGGCACGACGACAAGGCGTTGCCGGGCCGGCGCGGGTTACTGGCGGCCGGGGCGCTCGGCGCGGTGGCGGCGGCCACGGCGACGGCGACGACGGCGGGCGTCGCACAGGCGGCGGACGGGGCCGCCGGGGCCGAACGGACGATCACCCTGACCGGCAAGCTGCCGACCGGTGCGCCCGACTTCGTGTACCTCCCCTTCGACGTCCCGGCCGGCGTCCGCGAGATCGCCGTCTCCTACCGGTACGACAAGCCCCCCGTGCCGCCCGGCACCCCGGGCAACTCCTGCGACATCGGGCTCTTCGACGAGCGCGGCACCGAGCTCGGCGGGCGCGGCTTCCGCGGCTGGTCGGGCGGCTTCCGCACGGAGTTCGCGGTGAGCCGGGAACAGGCCACGCCCGGCTACCTGCCCGGCCCCGTCCGCCCGGGCCGGTGGCACGTCGTGCTGGGCCCGTACCAGGTGGCGCCGCAGGGGCTGGAGTACCGGGTCGACGTGACGCTGCGGTCCGGCGCGCCGGGCGGCGAGTTCACCCCCGCCTACCCGCCGGAGCGCGCCCGGGGGCGCGGGCGGGCCTGGTACCGGGGCGACTGCCACCTGCACACCGTGCACTCCGACGGCCGCCGCCAGCCCGCCGAGGTGGCCGCCGGCGCGCGCGAGGCGAAGCTGGACTTCATCGTCTCGACCGAGCACAACACCACCTCCGCGCACGGCGTCTGGGGCCCGCTGGCCGGCCCGGACCTGCTGATCGTGCTCGGCGAGGAGGTGACCACCCGCAACGGCCACTGGCTGGCGCTGGGGCTGCGGCCGGGCCAGTTCGTCGACTGGCGCTACCGCTCGCGCGACGAGGCCTTCCCCCGGTTCGCCCGCCAGGTGCGGCGGCAGGGCGGGCTGGTGGTGCCGGCGCACCCGTACTGCCCGTACGTCGGCTGCCAGTGGAAGTTCGGCCACGAGGACGCGGACGCCGTGGAGGTGTGGAACGGCCCGTGGACGTACGACGACGAGTCGGCGGTGGACACCTGGGACGCCCAGCTGGCGGTGGCGCTGCGGGAGGGGCGGTCCTGGCTGCCCGCGATCGGCAACAGCGACGCGCACAGCGTCCCCCAGGTGATCGGCTCGCCGCACACCGTCGTGTTCGCCGAGGACCTCGACCGGGACGCCGTCCTGGACGGTCTGCGCGCCGGGCGCAGCTGGATCGCCGGGTCGGCGGCCGTGCAACTGGACTTCACCGCGACCGGCGACGGCCGGCAGGCCGGGATCGGCGGGGAGCTGGCCGTGCCGGCGGACGCGCCGGTGGACGTCCGGCTCGATGTAGCCGGGGTGCCGAACGGCACGGTGCGGTTCCTGACCGACGAGGGCCAGCTGCACCAGGAGTCGCTGCCGGCCGACGGCGCGGGCACGGTGGTGTGGCGGACCACCGCCTCGCTCGCCGCGTACGTCCGGGCCGAGGTGCGGCACCCGAGGGCGGACGGGTCGCCGGGCCGGGGCAACTCGATGGGCCCGGAGCTGCCGTGGGGACCGATGGCGGCGCTGACCAATCCGATCGCGCTGCGGGTGCGGAGGTAACGGGGAGGCGGCCGGGGAGCGGGGGCGCGGCGAGGAGACGGCGAGGAGACGGCGCGGGCACGCGGGAGGTCCGGGGAGGGGAGGACTCCGGGGTGTGCGGTGGACTAGGTTGATCTCCGACAGCAGTCACTCGATATCTCGATATGACGAGACGGTCGGCTGTCCGTACGGCCGGGTTCGCCCCGGCCCGCTCCGGCCGTCCCGCCCCGGCTCCCCGTCCGTCCCCGGCCCGCGAAGGGATCAGCAGCTGTGAACCGTACGACCGTAGGTGGGCCGGAGCTCGGAGGCGGACGGGGGGCGGGCAGCGTGGTCGTCCTCTCCGACCCGGCCGCCGGCGCCGGGAGCGGCGCGGTCGCCCCACTGGTCGCGGACGCACTCTTCCCGAGCGTCCACCTGCGCGCGGAGGACTTCCGGCGGGCGGTCCGGCAGGGGTACGTGGAGGCGGACCGGCCGGAGGCGCGGCGGCAGAACGTGACCGCGCTCGCGGCCACCGCGCAGGCGGCCTTCGCGTTCGCCTCGGGCGGGTACCAGGTGGTGGTGGAGGGCTCGGTCGCGCCGACGGCGCTGGACGCCTTCCGGCGGGAGAGCCGGGCCACGGGAGCGGCGCTGCACTACGTGGTGCTCAACGGTGGCGCGGTGGCGGAGGCGGACGGCTCGGCCACCGACGACGCCGGGGTGACGGCCGACACGGTGCTGGCCGGACTGCGGCGGGGGGCCTACCTGCTGGGGTGGTGACCCCGCTCCACGGGGTGTGGGCGGCCCGCCGGTCCGGGGTGACCGGGGGGCCGCCGCTGCGGCCGGGCGCCCCGGCGTCCGCGCTCCCACAAGAGCGGAGGCCGAGGCGGCCGGGGGGCCGGCGCCCGCACGGGGGACGGGCGCCGGCGGCGGTGCCGCCACCCTGGTCTACGGGCGGCGGGGCGGGAACGGTTCACCGCGTTCCGCTTGCGGGCCTCCCGCCCCGGGCGGGAGGCCGTCGGTAGCGGTGGCAGGCCGTCAGCCGGCCCAGGCCATGCCGTGCGCCACCAGGATCGGCCGCAGGGCGCGGACGGCGTAGAAGTTGCGGGACTTGACCGTGCCGACCGGCACCCCCAGCACCCGGGCCACCTCGGCCATCGACCGGCCCTTCATGTGCAACTCGACCAGCACGTCCCGGTGGTGGGGCTGGAGCTCGGCCATCGCCGCCGCCATGTCCCGGGCGACGAGCACCTCGTCGTACGGGTCGTGGCTGCCGGCGTGGTCCTCCGGGGACTCGTCGGCGACCTCCTGGGCGCGGGCGGTCTGCATCCGGTAGTGGTCGATGGCGATCCGGCGCGCCACCGTGAACAGCCACGGGCGGCTGTGCTCGGGCCCCCGGTGCATCGCCGCCGGGTTCTGCCAGGCCCGCAGCAGCGTCTCCTGGACGATGTCCTCGGCCTTGCCGCGGTCGCCGCTGGTCACCCGGAGCATCGCGCGCAGCAGGTAGCCGCCGTGCAGCCGGTACAGCTCGGCGAGGATGTCCTGGTCCAGGGTGGGCCGGGGGGCCGGCGGGGCGACGGGCCCCCGGGCTTCCTCGGTGGTCGTCCCGGCGTGGGCGGTAGCGTCGATGGCCACGGCTGTTGAGCCCCTTACAACGTTCGTCATTCGTCGGTGCCCCGGTCGGCGGTGTGGTCGGGACCGGGGTCGATCGCTGTCTCGTCGCGCGGGGGCAGGCCACGGCGGGCGGGCCGCTCTCCCGGACACCGCCACGCTTGCAGCCGCCGCCAACGGCGGACCAACGGCCGCCCAACGCGGGCGCGCGGGGTCGCGTTGGCGGGGCGTTGGCGGGGCGTTGCGGGGCATTGACCGAGGACCGTTGTGTACCGGCCGGGGCCGTTATTCCGGGCGGCGGCCGACCCGGTTCCGCCCGGCGCGCACCGCGGCCGCGGCCAGGCCCACCAGCGCCGCACCGCCCAGGCTGACCCCGGCGACCGCCGACGCCAGCCGCCGGGCCGAGTGGTCGGCGGGCGGCGGGACGACGACCGGCTCGGCGGCCATCGGCGCGCCGGGGGCGGCGGAGGCGCCCGTGGCGGCCACCGCCGCCATCGGGTCAACGGTGCCCCAACCGACTGTCGGATCGGGCAACGCCGTGCCGGGCCGGTAGGCGGTCGCCCGCAGCCGGTCGGCGAGCTGCTCGACGGTCAGCTCCGGCGTCCGACCGAGCACCAGGGCCGCCGCACCGGCCACCAGCGCGGCGGCGTAGCTCGGGCCCGAGGCGGTGAAGGCACCGCCGCCGGGGCCGACGGCCAGCAGGCCCTCGCCGGGCGCCGTCAGGTCCACCCGCGAGGCCCTCCCGGCCGGGGCGGCGGGGGCGGCCGGTGCGGCGGACGCCTGGCCACCCGCCGGGGAGCCGTCCGCCGAGAGCGCGGCCACCGCGAGGACGCCGGGGTACGCGGCCGGATACACCGGGACGGCCACCGACTGGCCGTCCGGGCCCGTCGGCGCGACGAGCAGCATGCCCTTGGCGGCGGCGTAGCCGACCGCCTCGGCCAGCGCCGGCGCCGGCTCCGCGATCGGCGCCGCGACCACGGCGACCCGGGCGCCGCCGTCCGCCGCCGCGCGGATGCCCTTGGCGAGCAGGTCGGCGTTGGTGCTCCCGGCGTCGTCGGTGACGGCCACCGACAGCACCTTCGCACCGGGCGCGAGGCCGGAAGGCCCGCCGTCGGCCGTCCGGCGGCCGGCGATCAGGCCCGCGAGGACGGTGCCGTGCCCGACGCAGTCCCGTCCGGCGTCACCCTCCCCGTGGAAACGCGGCCCGAGGGCGAGACGCCCCGCCAGCACCCCGGCCCCCGCCCCGGCCGAGGCATCCACCCCGGACCCGATCACCGCCACCGTCACCCCCTCCCCCCGGCTCAACGGCCACACCGCCTCCGGCCGCAGATACGTCTGCCCCCACCCGGCCCGGTCCGCCGCCCGCCCGGACGGCTTCCGGCACCCGTTCTGCCGCACGTCCGGCAAGGTCTGCGCCATCACCGGCACCTCCCCCGCCGCCCCCGGGGTCTGCCCCGGCGTCGCCATCGGCAGGCCCGTCGACGCGGCAAGGGGAACCCCCGGCGAACCGGCGGCGGAAAGGGCTCGCGCTGTCGGCGGAACGGCGGACAACCCCAGCGCGACCGGCACAGCGGACCGCCGGAGGCCGGACCACACACTCACCCCGACAGAAGGCTCCGCCACCACCGACGACGAGTCCCCGGCGGCCGGCGCAGCGGGCCGCCGGGGCCCAGACGACGCACCAGGAGGCCAAGCCCCCACCCCCGGCGCACCCACCCCGGCGAGCGGCTCCGCCACCGCCGACAGTGCGGCCGCAGCGGGCGGCAAAGAACCGAACGGCGAGACCCCCACCGCCGACGCAGCAGGCAACTCCGCCGCCACCGACGGCACAGCCCCGGCAACCGGCGCAGCTGGCTGCCGGGGCCCCAACGACATACCAGGAGGCAAAACCTCCACCCCCGGCACATCCATCCCGGCAAGCGGCTCCGCCGCCGCCGACGGTGCGGCCTCGGCGGCCGTATGCGACCTCACCACCGACGTAGCAGCGGGCGGAAGCCCCGCCGATACGCTCCCACCCGCAGTCCCCATGACTGACGACGGCAGGGCGATGCCGGACCGAGTCTCCTGCCCGATGGGCACCAGCGCTCCCCCACCAAGGCCTGCCAGCGGCTGCGCGGAGAACGACGGGGTGGGTGGCGGTACGGCGACAGCCGCCGGGGCCGCCGATGGGGCGAGGGCCGCGAGGCCGCAGGCCATCGCGGCGACCGCCCGGCGCCCCGGGTGGCCCGGGGCGCCGGGCCTGCCCGGGTGGCCCCGCGACTCCAGGACCCCCGCCTCGCCGACCGGAAGGCCCGGACGGTGCGGGGGGTGCGCGAGGGGGGCCCGGGGGGTCGGGGAGGCCGGGGTCATGCCGGGGGGCCGGAGGGGTCGAGGGTGATGTCCTCGGGGAGGAGGAGGCTCAGTTCGGACAGGTCGGCGATGTCCAGGCGGCTGAGGCGGCCGGCTTGGCGGGTGATCATGCCTTCCAGGGTCTGGCGGGCGAAGCGGCCGTTGCCGAAGGTGCGGTCGCGGGGGACGGCGGCGAAGAGGTGTTGGAGGGTGGCCAGGGTCTCCGGGGTGCAGGTGTAGCCGGCGGAGTCGGCGTGGTTGCGGACGATGGTGACCAGTTCGGCGTCGGTGTAGTGGCCGAAGTCGATCTGGCGGGAGAAGCGGGAGGCGAGGCCGGGGTTGGAGGAGAGGAAGTGCCGCATCTCGTCCTCGTAGCCGGCGACGATCACCACCACCTCGTCGCGGTGGTCCTCCATCAGCTTCATCAGGGTGTCCACGGCCTCCTGGCCGAAGTCGCCGCCGCCCCCGTGCCGGGGGGTCAGGGTGTACGCCTCGTCGACGAAGAGGACGCCGCCGCGGGCGCGGTCGAAGGCCTCCTTGGTGAGCTGCGCGGTGTGGCCGACGTAGCGGCCGACCAGGTCGGCGCGGGCGGTCTCGACGAGTTGGCCGCCGGGCAGGACGCCCAGTTCGGCCAGCAGCCGCCCGTAGAGCCGGGCGACCGTGGTCTTGCCGGTGCCGGGCGGGCCGGCGAAGACCAGGTGGTGGCTGATGGTGGCGGTCGGCAGGCCGGCCTCCTCACGGCGGCGGACCTGGCGGATCAGGTTCACCAGGTCCTCGACCTGGGCCTTGGCGGCGGGCAGGCCGACCAGGGCCTGGAGTTCGGCGAGCGGCTCGGTGCCGTCGGCCTCCTTGGCGGGCGGTTCGAGTTCGACGCCGACGTCCCCGGGGACGAGCAGCGCGAGGTCCTCGTCACTGATCTCGCCCTGCTCGGCGAGCCGGGTGGCCTGCCGGTCGACCATCTCCTCGAAGACCTTGCGGGCCGACCGCCCATTGCCGAAGTCCTCGCCGCGCGGCATCCGTTCGAAGAGCAGGGTGAGCGCCGCGCCGGTGCCCTCGGCCAGCCGGTAGCCGTGGCCGGCGGCGGCGCGTTCGACGATGGTGACCAGTTCGTCGACCTCGTAGTTGGCGAACTCGACGGTCCGGCTGAACCGGGAGGCCAGGCCCGGGTTGCTGGCCAGGAAGTCGCCGATCTCGGCGGAGTAGCCGGCCACGATCACCACCACGTCGTCCCGGTGGTCCTCCATCAGCTTGACCAGGGTGTCGATCGCCTCGCGCCCGAAGTCCGGTCCCGAGCCGGAGCCCGAACCGGCCGAGAGGGTGTAGGCCTCGTCGATGAACAGCACGCCGCCGAGCGCCTGCTGGAACACCTCGGTGGTCTTGATGGCCGTGCCGCCGATGATCGAGGCGACCAGGTCGGCGCGGGCGACCTCGGTGAGGTGGCCGCTGCGCAGCACGCCCAGGTCGGCGAGGATCGCGCCGTAGAGGCGGGCGACGGTGGTCTTGCCGGTGCCGGGCGGGCCGGCGAAGACCAGGTGGCGGCCCATCGGGAGGGCCGGCATGCCGGCCAGTTCGCGGCGGCGGGCCAGCTTGTTGAGGTTGACCAGGGTGGCCACCTGCTCCTTGACGCCGGCCAGGCCGACCAGCGACTCCAGCACCTCCAGCGGTCCGGGCGGCGCCTCCGGGGCGGCCGCGCGGGCGGGCTCCGCGCCCGCCTCGGCGGGGCCGCCGCCGGCCGCGGCGGGGGCTGCGGCGCCCTCGGCCCCCGGCGCGCCGGGGGCGGCCGTCGCGGTGCCGTGCGCGTCCGGCAGCCCGTTCTCCTCGCTGGTCAGCTGCTCCACCGCGAGCCGCTCGTTGACGGCGGTCTGCCGCAGGCCCGAGCCGCGGTTGCGGGCGAGCGTGCAGCCGGTGAGCCGGACGGCGTCGGTGGAGTCGAGGCGCACGCCGTCGCCGGTGTTCTCCACCGCCTCGACCTGGGCCAGTACGGCCCGGCCGCCGGCGCCGATCCGCACGCCGTGGCGGCGGTTGCCGTGGGTGCGGACCCGGGTGCAGGTCAGCTCGCCGCCGTCGTCGACCGCGAGGCCGTCGTCGCCGGAGCCGCTGATCTCGCAGTCGCGCAGCGCGGCCCGCCCCACCTTGCCGACCAGCACACCGCCGCCCCTGGAGCCGCGCACCACGGCCGCGCCGAGGAAGGTGTCCGCGCCGTCGGCGATCCGCACCCCGGCCCGCCCGGAGTCCAGCACCTCGACGCCCTCCAGCCGGCCCCGGCCGTCGCGCAGCGCCTCCACGCCGTCGGCTCCGGCGCCGGTGACGGTCAGGTGCCGCACCCTGGGGTTGGCGCCGCCGCCGATCGACAGCCCGGCCCCGGAGACGTCCCGGATCTCCAGCCGGTCGATGTCGGCCGCGCTCTCCTCGGCCAGTTCGACGCCGGCGCCGCCGCAGTTGCGCACGACGGTGCCCTTCAGGACCGGCCCGGAGTGCTCCCCGACCCAGAGGCCGGTGCCCTCGGCCTCGGCGACCTCGCACTGCTCGAAGTGCCCGCGCGAGCGGCCGGTGATGTGGATGCCGTGGCCGGCGGTGCGGGCGGTGGTGCAGCGGCGCAGCTCCGGGTCGGTGCCGGCGGCCAGCGCGATGCCGTGGCCGGTGGTGGCGCTGACCGCGCAGTCCTCCAGCACGACCCGCGCCTCGGAGCTGATGTACACGCCGATGGTGGTGTCGCGTACGGCGGTGCGCACCAGCCGGGTGGTGGATCGCTCCTCCAGGGCGACGGCGGGCTTGTCGGTGACCGAGATCTCGCAGTCCTCGAAGGTGCCGCGGGCCTCGCCGTTGGCGCAGACGCCGTTGCCGCGGGCGTCGCGCAGCACGCAGTTGCGCAGCAGCGGATTGGCCCGCTCGCCGACCACCACGGCCGAGGTGCCGAGGTGTTCGATGACGCAGTCCTCGATGACGCTGGTGCCGGTGGAGGTCTCGACGATGCCGGCGCCGGCCGGGTTGGTGACCCGGCAGTCGCGCATGGCGAGCGAGCCCTGCTGACGGGTGAGGACGGCCGTCCAGGAGCTGCCGACCACCTCGCAGTCGGACAGCGCGGCCTGTCCGCGCGGCACGTCGACGGCGGGCAGTTCCTCGTCCTGGCCCTGTACGACCAGGCCGGTGAGCTGGACGGCCTCGGCCACCACCTGGACGACGCAGCCCCGCCGGGCGGTGATCCGGACGCTGCCGCGCGGCTCCTCGGCGGTGATGGTGACCATCTTGGTGATGACCAGGTTCTCCTCGTAGCGGCCGGGGCGGACGGAGATCACCGCCCCGCTGCGGGCCGCCGCGAGCGCGTCGCCGATCGTGCGGTACGGGCCGCCCCGCTGCTCCGGGCACACCGTCAGCACATGGCGCGACATGGCCGTCCTCTCCTGGGGGTCTTCGTCGGTCGTCGGGGGTGGGGCGGTGGCCGGGGCCGTCAGGACGCGGTGCAGTCGGCGCGCACGGCGGAGGCCGCGATGTGCGCCTTCTCGGTGGCGGTGCCGGCCCAGTCGAGGCCGCGCGAGTGCAGCATCACGGCGATCTTGCCGCCGCTCACCGGGAACGGCTGCCCCGCGCTGACCCACTGCCCCCGCTTGTTGGTCTGGTTGACCGAGAAGTCGCCGATCGTGCCGCTGCCCGGCGTCGAGGTGTTCTGGACGGTGTAGTAGGCGGGCGCTCCGCCGACCGCCTTGAGGTCGGAGTTGTTGGGCACGTAGACGGAGATCGTGCAGCTTCCGGCCGTGACCGGTGCGGTGGAGAACGTCCAGACCACCGAGTTGCTGCCGTCGTCCTTGGTCGCCGAGCCGGACATCGGCATCGACACGTACTTGCCGTTGCAGCCCGAACCGCTGAAGCCACCGGCCGAGTTGGTGGTCCAGCCGGTGGAGCCCTGCTCCCACCAGCCGTGCTGGGCGTAGGCGACCGAGGAGGTGCTGCAGTTGGAGCCGCCGATGGCGCTGTAGGTGGCCTTCGCCGCCGCGGGCGGCGGCGGGGCGGGCTGCTGGGTGGTGGGCTGCGGGGCCGGCTGCTGGGGCGCCGGCTGCTGCGGGGCGGGTTGCTGGGGCGCCGGCTGCTGGGGAGCGGGCTGCTGCGGGGCCGGCTGTCCGGCGGCGGGCTGCTGGGGCGCCGGCTGCTGAGCGGCGGGCTGGCCCGCGGCCGGCTGCTGCTGGGAGACCGGCTGGCCGGCGGCGGGCTGCTGGGTCGTCTTGGCCTTGCCGCTCTGCTGCGTGCCGTTCACGGGCGCCTTGGCCACCGGCGCGGTCCCGCCGGCCGGCTGGCCGCCCGGGACGGCCGGGACGGCCGGGGTGCCGGGCGCGCCGTCGAGGGCGATCCCGGGGACGGTGGCCGCCGCGTCGGCGGGCGGCGCGGTGGCGGCGCCGGGGTCCCCGGTGACCGGCGGGTCGGTGGGTACCGGCGTCGGGGCTCCGTCCGTCGGCGGGCCGGTCGGCACGGGCGGCGGGACGTCGTCGATCTCCGGGCCCTCGACGAGGTGGGTGTCCGGCTGGTTGACGCCGAGGTTGTCGCCCCGCTTGTCCTTGTCGGCGCCGTCGGTGAGCAGGAACGGCAGGCCCATCAGCACCACGCCCGCCGTGGCGGCGGCGACCAGCGCGGGCCGCCTGAACCGGGGGCGGCGGGACGGTTCGACGGGCTCCTCGCCCTCCAGGTGCTCCGACCCGGCGACGACCGGCTCCAGCGCCCCGGGCTCCTCGCCCGGGCCGAACCCGGGGTCGGGCTCGGCGGCGACCGCGAGCGCGATCGGCGGGACGGCGGCGGCGGACGCCTCCGGCGTCACCGGCCCGTACTCGGGCACGGCGACCTGCTCGGTCGGCGCCTCCGCCGTCGCGGGCGCGGCCGCCACGGCGGCGGCAGCGGCACCGGTCGTCGGTGCCGCTGCCGCCTCCTCCTCCATCTCCCAGTCCATCGACGGCAGTTGGATCCCCGCCGTCCCGCCCCGAGCCTCGTTCCCGCCCGTACTCGTGCTCGTGCTCACCGCAGTTCCTCCGGCCTCGCATGCGGTCCCTGTCGACAGGACCACCCGGCCGACAGGACCTCGGGTGCTCCCACTCCGTCACTACGGCCGGGCCCGGCCGCAGGGTTCACACGCCCTCCCCGCCGTTGCCGTCCAGCTGCGTCAGGGTGGCGAAGATGCTGTCCTCCAGGCTGCCTGCGGTCTCCAGGGGCGGGTGCTGCGGCGGCCCGCCGCCCTCCTGCGGCGGCAACGGCGGCAGCGGCCGCGGGGTGTTCGCCGGGGGCGTCGGGTTCCCGAGAGGCGTGTTCGTCAGGGGGAGGTTCGCACCCTGGGCGTAGAACGGGGGCGCCTGGAGCTCCACCCAGGAGTCCTCCGACCGCTCGCTCCGGGAGTCCGTCAGGTCCGAGTCGACCGACGCGTTGTCCGACTCGTCGCCCAGCCGCTCGCCCGGGTGCTGGTAGAACTCCTCCTCGCCCTCGTACAGCCGGGCCGTCCGCCAGGACGTGGCCGAGACGTCGCGCCCGTGCGGCTGGTCCGAGAAGTCCTCCTCCTCGCCCTCGTACAGCCGGGCCGTCCGCCAGGACGTGGCCGAGGCCTCGCGCCCGTGCGGCGGATCCGTCAGGTCCGGTTCGACCGACGGGTTGTCCGGTTCGTCTCCCGGCCGCTCACCCTGGTTGCGGTCGCCCGAAGCCTCGGGCTCGTTGGGCAGGTCCTCCGAGGCGTCGCCGCGCAGCGAGGAACGGGAGGAGCGCGAGGACCGGGAGGAGCGGGAGGACAGCGAATCGTCCGACACCTCGTCGGCCCGGCGGCCCGGGGGCACCGGCGGCAGCTGCTCCAGGTGCTCCAGGTGCTCGGACTGCTCCCGGCGCGGGGGCGGGGCCGGAGCGATCACTTCTGCGTCCGGGACGTCCGTCACGTTGTTCTCCGGCCGGCCCTGGGTCAGGTCCTCGTTCACGGTCTCGTTCACGGTCAGGTCGTGATTGACCTCCTGATTCAGGTCCTGGTTCACCTCCTGGTTCACCTCCTGATTCAGGTCCTGGCTCACCTCCTGGTTCAGGTCCTGAACCGCCCCGCCGTCCACCGGCTCGCGCCGCACCGTCGTGGTCGGCTCCTCCGCGTCCGGCGGCCTCGTGCCGATCCGGAAGGAGTGGACGGCGCCCCGACCGGCCTGCGGCCCGGTGGTCGGGCCGGCCACGACGACCATGTCCACCTCGTACGCCAGCTCCCGGGCCAGCCCGCGCAGCCGCTGCTCCAGCGCGCGGGCCTCCCGCGGGGCCCGGCCCGTCGGCACGTCCAGGGCGACCTCGACCAGGTGCGGCCGGCCTTCCCCCTCCGCCCGGAGGACGGTCGTCCGGAACTCGCGGAGCAGCGCGGACATCGACGTCGCGTCGCCCGCGACGACCCTCAGCCTGACGTCCGGGACGGTCGGCCGGTGCAGGGTCAGGTCCGGCTGCCGCTCCGTCGGCGCCCGCGGCGGCTCCGGCTCCCCCTCTCCTTCCTGCGGCCGTCGCCGCAGCCGCTCCTGCTCCGACTGCCGCTGGGTCAGGACCTCCCAGTGGGCGTTCAGGTCCCCTGCCGACAGGGCGTCGTCCGCGCCGGCCAGCTCGACCAGGTCCTGGAGGCGGCGCCGCTCCACGGGCGGCACCGACCGGCGCCCCGCCGCCTCGCGCAGGCGCTCGAAGGGCGGGCCGTCCGCCCCGGCCCCGGCGAGGTCGATCAGCCGGTCCAGGCCCTGCAGCCAGCGCTCACCCCGCTCGCCCGAGACGGTGAGCGACTCGGGGAGCAGCTTGCGGGCGACGTGGCCGACCCGCAGGAGCCGTGCCTGGTGCTCCGCCTCCCCGATGTCCAGCACCAGCGCCCGCGCCACCGAGGGCAGCGCGTCCTTCGGCGCGCCGTGCAGGCGGAGTTCGCCCTCCCGCGTCTGCTCGTTGAAGCGCAGGAAGGCGTTGTGCGGCACGTCGGCCCTGGTGGTGTCGCTCGCGGGGATGTCGATCTCGACCGCCATGAGCTCCTTGCGGGACAGGGTCTGCCCGTCCTTGTGGTAGACCACCTCCACCTCGACGAAGCCCCGGTAACGCGCCGTCGTGGTGGCGATCTTGGCGTTGTTGACGACCTGGCCGCCCTCGACCGTCTCGATGTCGGTGCGGTGCTCGTAGGCGTTGTCGACGTAGAGACCGCCGCGGAGGGTGGCGACACCCACCCCGAACGTGTCGGGGCTGACGGCGCCCGCGGTGGCCCGGTTGGCCACGCGGAGCGCGCGCTGGGCCCGGATGCCGTCGGTGACGGAGGTCGTGTTGGTCGGGTTGGACTCCGTCCGGCTGTCGGTCTTGATGAACTCCAGTTCCTTGACCTTCGTCCGGACCTCCACCCGGACGTCGCCCGCCAGGTCGGTCCGGCCCACCACGAGGGTGGAGTTGCCGGGGCCGTCCTTGAGGGTCGGCTCGTCGGGGCGCGGGGGCACCGCGCCCCCCTCCGAGGTGTCCGGGGTGTGCGGCGTGACGAGCCGGCTGGCGAGCGCCACCGGGTCGATCATCCCCTCCACCATGCCCCGGACCCGGTCCCAGTTGCCCGTTCCCAGGAACGCCTCGGCGCCCTCCGTCAGCTGCTGCCGCGCGTGCGGGGTCATCCCGACCGCGCGCACCACGTCGGTGTCGACCAGCCCGTGCGTCCACACCCGGGCGGGCGGCACCTGGGCGCCGGGCGCGGCGGTGTCCTCGACGACCGGCAGGTCGTCGGTCAGGGCCCGGCGCAGGTCCGCCCCGCGCGGCGCGGTCGAGGCGTCGAAGACCTTCTCCGGGTTGCCCTGCGGGTCGCCCGGCACGTTCTCCCGCGTCTCCGCGACGTCGATGACCACGTCCATGCCCAGCTCACGCCGGAAGTAGGCCCGCTTGGTGACCATGACGAGCCGGCCCTCGGTGCTGACCAGGTCCTTCCACTCGACCGAGAAGTGCAGGTTCGCCTCGCCGGTGAAGACGTTGCCGACCGGCTTCACCTTGGTGGTGTTGCCGGAGCCGGTGCGGTTGGACCAGGTCTCGCGGGTGCTGCTGCCGGAGGACACGGCCAGCGTGTCGCCCACGTAGAACAGGCCGGTCGAGACCGCCACGCCGCCGCGCACCTGGTGGCTGGAGCCGGTGCCGCCGCCGGTCGCCCCGTCGGCCGCCGAGTGGCCGTGCTCGACCTGGGTCCCGGTGTTGAACTCGGTGGTCGTGGTGTTCCCGGTGTGGGCCAGCCGCCTGACGGACGCGCCGATCCTGATGGTCGCGCCACCGTCGGAGACCACCAGCTCCCGGCCCGACATCATGGTCTTGAGCTGGTCGTGCAGGCTGTCCGGGCTCAGCGCGTCGTACAGCTTGTGGCGCAGGCCGGACCTGCCCAGCCCGTGCAGCCACTTGTCCACGTTCCGCCCGCCGAACTCCCCCGGGTCGTCGCTCCCGCGCAGGACGGCCTTGCCGAAGTCGGCCGCCGCCTGCCCGGCGTTGCGGGCGCCGGGCACGAACACGTTGGTGACCACGTCGGAGGAGCCGAGCACGTGGTCCTGCCAGATCCGGTCCGGGACGGTGCGCAGGGTGTCCGCGGTCGGCGGGTCGTACTGCGGGGTGACGACCTCCGCCTCCATCGTGATCGGGTCGAGCCTCGTCGTGCTGGGGATCAGCCCGCCCGTCCAGCCGTGGATCTCCACCCGGTAGTCGACCACGGCGTCGGACACCACGGCCGTGGAGACGTTCTTCGCCCGGTTGACGGCGGTGCCGGAGCTCTGCAGGTTGCCGCCGGTGGAGGACTCGTGGCGGTAGGAGTAGTCGCCGGTCACCGTCACTCCGGGACCGCCCCCCTGTTCCTTCCGCACCCGGCCGGTCAGGCCGAGGAGGCCGGTGACCCGGTCCCGGATGTCCCGCATGACGCCGTGGCCGGTCCGGTTCTGGGTCCCGACCTCGAACTCGGCGCCGTTGATCGTGTACTTGACGACGGGTTCCGACTGCAGCGCCGCCCGGACGACCACCTCGGCCGACCAGCCCAGGCCGGCGACCGGCACCTTGAGCACCCCGCCCCGGGTGAGCTGGGACAGCTTGGCCTGCATCGCGGTCGCCCCCAGCTCCGCCCGGAGGGTCCGATCCAGCGAGTCGGAGATCCCCCCGCGCCACTGGAAGCGGTCCTCCAGCGCCTTGCGGACGTCCCGGAAGAGCCGGTCGCCGCCCGGCGTGCCCTCCTCGTTCTTGAAGGACACCACGGAGGCGGCCCCGAGCTCGTTGCGCGGCAGGACGGTCAGGTCCTCCGTCGCCGCCCTGGTGTGGGCCTTGACGCTGTACTCGGTGCTGATGTCCCCGGTGACGGGAGGCGTGTCGTGCAGGCCGCCCTCCAGGACCACCGTCAGCCTCATCGTCCCGCGGTGGACGTCCTGTTCCTCCCGCAGCTTGCTGTTCGCGTAGAGCTTGTCGTTGGCGTCGGACCGGACGCCGCCGCGGACCCTGATCTCCTGGCTGAGCTGCACCTGCCCGGCGGGCATCTCCCGGACCGGGGCGTAGCCGACGGCCCCCTGCTTGATGTCGAACCTGCTGGTGTACCGCTGCTCGGTGGTGAACGAGCCGGACTCGTTCTGCCGGCTGAGGTCGGCGGCCTTGCTCCGCCGGACCAACTGCGTGTCGACCAGCTCGGCCCTGACGGTCACCTTGACGCCGCGGTCCGCCAGCGCGGCGAGCGCGCCGGTCAGCTTGTCCCGGTCGAAGGCGGTCAGCTGGAACTCGTCCCCGCGGCTCATCGCGCTGAGCTTGGAGGCCAGCGAGGGCTGGGTGACGGCCTGCATCACCTCGGTGCGGATCTGCGGCCAGAGGCTCCCGTACCGCCGCTTCCCGGCCTCCTCCAGCCCTTGCCGCACCTGGTCGAGCGGGCCGATGTCGCGGATGACGGCGGACTCCGGCAGGCGCACCCGCCCGGGCACGGGCGCCGCCGTCACCTCGTTCACCAGCAGGTCGGACTGCGGCATCAGCGTCCGGAACCCGAGCGGCACCTGGACCGGGTCGCCCAGTCGCTCGTCGCCCTTGTGGACCACCACCTCCAGGTAGCCGTCGCCGTCGAGGACCGCGCCGTTCTCCTTGGTCTTGGTGGTGACCGCGGTCTCCAGCGTGCGGCCCGTCACCACGACCTTGTCCTTGCCCCACCGCTTCCCGAAGCTGGTGGCGACGTTCAGGTCGTCGGTGCCGAGCCGTCCGCCGCCCTGGAGCTGGAGGAAGCCGGTCACCACCTTCCGCCGGAGCCTGGTCACGGCCGAGCCGGCGCCGGTGTTGAACTCGGTGTCCTTGGTGGTCGCCACCAGGCGCATACCGAGGCTGGCGGCCTTCACCTCGGCCCAGACGTCGCTGCCGGGCACCCGGACGATCACCGACTCGCCGTTCGTCAGGCCCTTGAAGTCGTGCTGGAGGCGCCGGAAGCCGAACTCGGCCACCAGCCGGTCCGACAGGGCGCTGCCGTGGAACCCCAGCGCCTCCTCGGCCCGGGCGATCCGCTCGGCGGCCGCCTTGTCCCGGTCGGCGCGCTCGCGGAGCGCGGCGGCGCCGAGGGCGGCGTCCTCCTCGGGGGTCCGCTCGCGGACGGTCCGCTCGTGGACCTCCTTCTCGTCGAGGACGCTCCGGCGCAGGGCCTCGACCACGCCCACCATGGCCTGCCGGTGCGTCGGCAGGTCGTCGGTCCGCAGCGGGCCCAGGTTCCCCAGCTCCGTGGAACCGCCGGCGAGTTGGTGCGCCGCGGGGCGCACCTGCGGGGCGCCCTTGACGTGGACGTCCAGCATGATGTTCGAGGAGTGCAGCCGCTGCTGGGCCAGCAGCGCCGGGTCGAGCTCGCCCAGCAGGTTCGCCCGGATGTCGGAGTCGGCGGGGGGCCGGGTCTCTCGCTGCGGGATGCCGACCTCCAGCGGCGTCGTCAGGAGCCGCGCGTCGGCCGGGTCCAGCCGGGGCGGCAGCGACTCGGTCTCCCGCCTGCCCTTGGGCTGGTAGCCCACGTCGACCAGCAGCCTCCCGCGGAAGACCTCGGTGACCTCGGTGGTCTTGGCGCGCGAGAAGAACTTCGAACTGGTCGTCAGCTCGTCGGAGCGTGCCCCCTCGCGGTTCACCCCGAAGGCGTCCAGCGCCGCCCGCATGATCTTGAAGACGTCGCCCCGCCCCTGGACGCCGGCACCGGCCGAGTGGCTGCCGCCCTTGGTCTCGCCGAGCGTCACCACCCGGTCGCCGCCGCCCTCGTACTCGAACTTCGCCTTCCGGGTGTGGTGCACCAGGCCCGCCACCTCGCCGCGCAGGGTGACGGTCCCCTGGTGGGCGTCGGTCCCGACCGGGATGTGCAGGACGTCGCCGCGCGACAGCGCCGACACCAGGGCCCGCAGGCTGGTGCCGCTGAAGACGCTCTCGGCGAGTGCCCGGGCGAAGGACGCCCGGTTCGGCGTGTCGGCGGGGAGGGCCTCCTCGATCTTCTCGCCGATCCTCCTGACCAGCACGGTGTCCGGCTCGCCGAGGCTGGTCACCATGTGCGCGCCGGAGAGCACCCCGCGGTCGAGCACGGACCTCGGCGGCTGCGGGCCCGGGTTGACGACGGTCTCGGCGTTGATGTTGGTGGTGGTGGTGTCGACGTTGGCGTGGACCGGCGCCGGGACGATCGTGAGGTTCTCGTTCCCGCCCGGGAGGCCGGAGTTCTCGCCCCCGGCCGAGAGGGCGGAGCCGTCGTTGCCGTCCCGCGCGACGCGCTTGCCCTCGCGGATCTCCTCGGCGCGGCGGCGCTCCGCCTCCAGCTGCGCGTGCGTCTTCAGCTCCTCCTCGGAGTCATCGGAGTCCTCCGAGTCCTCGTCCCGCCGACGGGTGACGGCCTCCTCCTCGTCGGCCGGGTTCTTCGACTCCTCCTCCCGCAGGAGGCGCTCCCGCTCCTGGCGGCGCTCGGCGGCGGCGACGGTCGAGTAGCCCTCGCGCTCGTCGTGGTCGAGCCGGACCCGGCGGCCGTCCGCGGGGCCGAACTCCGACACCTGCGCGTGCCCGTTCCGCACCTCCACCAGGCTGACCCGCAGGTCCAGCGCGGCGGCCGTGAGCACGGCGAAGGCGTCCCGCACGGCGCGCGGGTCGTGCACGCCGTCCCAGCCCTGCTCGCGCCAGGCGGCGAGCTCCCGGTACAGGTCCTCCACGAAGACCGGCCAGTCCGCCGGCTCGTTCCCCATCCGGCGGGCCCAGGCGGTGTACAGCTCGTGCGCCTCCCGCCCCAGCTCCGGGTTCTCCCGGAACCGCGTCTCGACCAGCTCGCGCAGCACCCGCTCGGCGGCGTCCGGGTCGGCGTCCGGCCGCCCTGCCTCGTCGTCCCCGAACAGCCGGCGCAGCAGCCCCGAGTCGTCCTCGACGAGTGCGCGCAGCATCGGCGCACCGGCCGGCTCGTCGTCCGGCCGGACGGTGTTGCGGGCGACGGCCTCCAGCAGGGGGTGCCCGTCCGCCGGCGCGAGGTGCGGCACAGCGGCGTGGCCGGGGCCGGAGGTGTGGGACGGTCCGGCGGCCGGCCCGAGCGGCGGCACGTGGAGCTGCGGGAGCTCCCGCTGGTCGCCGATGCCCCGGTAGGCGGTGATCCGGCCGTCCACGACCTCGACCTCCAGGAGGACGCCGTGGAACTCGTCGTGGATCACGGCGGTGTCCCGCGGGCCGACCCCGTTCCGGTCGACGAGCTGCGTCACGGCCCAGCGCGCGTCGCGGTCGGTCCATTCGCGGGGCAGGCTCTGGTCGGCGGGCAGGCCGCGCGGGTCCAGGTCCAGCGCCTCCCGGGTGAACCGGAAGTCCATGGCGCCGACGGCCCGCCGGGTCTGCGGGTCCGTGCCGGCGGTGACGGCGGGCGGCCGCTCGTCCGGCCGCGGCGGGCCGGGTTCGCGCAGGTCGGCGGGGACGCGCGGGGCGCCCTCCGCGGTGTGCAGGTCGGCGAGCACGTCCACCCGGGTGGGGGCGGACTCCTCCAGGCGGGAGGCCGTCTCGTTGAACACGTCCAGGTCGTCGCGGTGGGCGAGCGGGCCGAGGAGCAGCCGCAGGCTCTCCGCGGTGTCGACCACCAGCAGGTCGGCGGGCTCCGGCAGGGAGTCCCGGTCGACGATCACCCGGGCGTAGGGGTCCGGATGGTCCTCGTGGAAGTCCAGGCGGACGGTGACCAGCGCCTCCGGCATCCCGTCGGCGTCCGCGGTCTCCCGCACCCGCTCACGGACGTAGGCGTCCACCCTGCGCTGGAGTTCGCCGGTGGCGGCGTGCCGTTCGGCGGCGGTCAGGTGGCCGTCGACGGTCACGTTGACCGGGAGGGTGATCTCCAGGCCCAGCTGCCCGGAGTCGAACAGCACCCGGGAGACGGTCAGCGGGCTGCCGTCCAGGTCGAGTCCGGTGCCCCGCAGGGTGTGCCGCACCCGCCGGTCGTCCCAGGCCCGCAGGGGCGGCGCGGGCTGCTCCCCGGCCGGACGGTGGGCCAGGTGGGCGCCCTCGCGCGAAAGGCCCTCGATGCGGACGCCGTCGGCCTCGCCCACCCAGTAGTACGTCCGGCCGTCCTCCAGGTACACCCGCCGCTCGTGCGGGACGCCGTCGTGCGCCTCGTCGACGCGGGTCAGCAGGTCCGCGGAGGACCAGTCGCGCGGGTACATGGTGCGCAGGCCGTCGTCGTCGTCCCGGACCCGCCAGCGGGTCGGGAAGTCGGCCAGCGGGGAGGTCGGTGCGACGGTCGGGTCGAGGAAGGCCGCCCGGGCCCGGTAGGTGCCGTTGTGGGCGGGGGGCTCGGTCTCGACGATCCGGGCGCCGTGCGCCCGCAGCGCGTTCTCCCGCTCGGACGGCCGCAGGTCCAGTTCGTGGTGCAGGCCGGTGAGGTGCTGCCGGTCGCCGTAGTGGGCGATGTCCTCGGCGCGCTGGCCGAAGGTCCCGTAGGCCCGGGCGGGGTCCTCGGGGGACGGGCGGTGGGGCGCGTTCAGCGGCGGGTCCGCGTCCGGCTGACGGTCCGACGGGCGGAACGAGAGGAACGCCTTGCCCCGCACCTCGCCCTCGATCCGCACCCCGGCGTACTCGCCGGTCCAGCGGTACCGGCTGCCGCCCAGCGCGACCACCTCGCCGGTGCGCAGCGCGTGGAGGTAGGCCTGTTCGGCCGCGTAGACCGCGTCCTCGCCGGTCCAGTTGCGCGGGAACATCCTGCGGTGGCCGTTGCCGGACACCAGCAGGTCGTCGGCGGCGGCCGAGACGCCGTCCAGCCGGCGGGGCCGGGGCAGGGTGGCGCCGGGCTCGGCGGAGAAGTCGGCGACCACGACGCCGTTGCGCTCCACCCGGACCACCCGCTCGGGGGCGGTGCGGTCGGCGCCGGCGGGCGGCAGCAGGTGGCCGCCCGGGTTGCGGGTGTCGCCCTCCAGCGAGGACCGCAGGGCGTCCAGGCCGAACCTCGCCCGGCGCGGCAGGTCGTGGACGACCGGCCCGGCCGGGTCGGCGCCGAGGGCGCGTTCGATCGCCTCGCCCAGCTCGCGCAGGTTCTGCGGGGCGAGTGTGAACCGGATGTCGGTGTCGTCCGAGACGATCCCGGCGTCCTGGTCGAAGCGGACCCGGTCGTTGCCGGCGTGGGTGCCGCCCATCAGTCCGCCGTGCGGGTACACGGGCCGGGGGCGGATCTCGTGGGCGACGACCGTGACGTCGCCGTCCTCGTCCGTGGCGGTCTCCCGGACGCGTCGCTCGCGGTACTCGTCGGGCAGGCCGAGCAGGTGGCCGAACTCGTGGGCCAGCACGGTCCGGTCGGTGTCCAGGCCCCAGAGGCCGGAGTGCTCGCGGATCCGCTCCCCCGGTGCGGGGGCCCGGACCTCGACCTCGTGGTGCGCCCGGCCGGGGTCGTCGACGAACTCGACCCGCACCACCAGGACGTCGCCGTCGGGCAGGCGGTGCCCGGTGTTGTAGTACTCGTCCACGCCCTGCCGGGTGCGCTCGCGCAGGTCGCGCAGCGCGGTGCCGTGGTCCTGGCCGGCCGGCAGGCCGGAGGTGTCGAGGTGGATCCGCACCACGACCTCGACCGCCGGGGTGCCGTCCACCAGGACGGCGCGGCCGGCCTGGAAGCCCCGCAGGCGGGTGGCGGTGCTGCTGTGCCGCGCCGGGTCGGCGGGCGCCTGGACCTCCACGGTCCGCAGGACGCGGGCGATCGCCAGGTTCGGCGCCGGCGCCTCGTACGCCGGCCGCACCGTCCCCGGCGCGCCGTCCCGGTCCGGGTCGGGGAGCGATTCCATGTCCACGGAGCGGGTGTCGGACCCGTCGTCGGACCCGTCGTCGGACCGGGTGTCCGGGCCTTCGTCCACCGACCGCATGTCGTCGTCGGTGTAGTACTCCATCTCCTCGTCCTCGGAGCCCCGGTAGAGGTCCATGGCCTCGTCCTCGGAGCCCTGGTCGCGGCCCGGGGTGACGGGCCAGGTGTTCCCGTCGTGGCCGGGGGTCCGCGGCAGGGAGGCGCCGTCGGAACCGGGCGTGGCCGGCCAGGCGCCCTCGTCGCCGCCCGGCGTCGTCGGCCAGATGTCCCCGTCGTAGCCCGGGGTCCGCGGCAGGGAGCCGTCGTCGGAGCCCGGCGGGTCGGGCGCGAACAGCCGCTCGGCGGGGCCGGGGACGACCGGCCCGCCGGTGCCGCGCTCGGGCAGCCGGACGGTGAGCTGGGGCGGCGGGGTGTGGCCGTCGACGAGGGCGAAGTCGACGATCCGGTACTGCTCGTCGCGCAGCACCGTGATCTCGGTCCCGGCGAACCGCACCCGGACCCGGAACCCGCCCTCGACCAGCTCCTCGTCCCCGGTCCGCCGGCCGTTGGCGGCCGCGAAGAGCCGCTCCGCCGCCGTCCACTCCCGTGGCAGGCCGCGGCCGGCGTCGGCCCGCAGATCCGGGCTGACGTGGCCGTCCGGCACCGGGTTGAGGGACATCGCGGAGATGGTGACGGGGCGCCGGCCGGCCCCGGGGGCGGCCGGCTCGGCGAGCGGGGCGGACCTCGGCGCGTCCGGCGGCAGGACGACACCGGGCTGCTCGTCCGCCGGACGGTGGATCAGGTGCCGGCCGTCCCGGGTGATGCCCTCGATCCGGACGCCGTCGTTGCTGACGCCGGTCCAGTGGACGGCGCCGTTCACCCTGCGGTCGGTGGCCCGGTCGCGGTTGTGGTGGGCCTCCTCGACGGCGTCCAGCACGTGGTCGGCGTGCCACTCCCGCGGGTAGAACATGTTGGACTGGCCGTCAGCGCGCACGTGCCAGCGGGACGGGAACGCCTCCGCCTGGGCCCGCGGGGCGACCACCGGGTCGAGGAACCAGACCTGGGCGCGGTAGGTCCCGTTGGGGTGGGCGGCGAAGGCGGCCCCGATCCGGATGCCGCGGCGCTGGCCGGCCTGGTCGACCCGGGAGACGTCGCCGTCGCCCGCCCAGGACCGCTCCGGCGGCTGGTGGTGGACGCCGGTGAGGGTCTGCCGGTCGCCGTAGCGGACCAGGTCGGCGACCCGCTGGCCGAAGCCGTCCGGGAAGGGGTGCCACGGCAGGTGCGAGGCCGCGCCCAGTCCGCTCTGGTCGTCGGACGGGCGGAAGGCGACGATCTCCGGGGCCTCGACCCGGTGTCCGCCCGCCCGGCGCTCGACCCGCAGGTCGACCCGGCCCTCGATCCGCACCCCGCCGTACTCGCCGGTCCACGTCCAGGAGTTCGAGTCGCGCGCGGTGAACGCCTCGTCGCCCCGGCGCAGCGCGTGCTGGTAGGCCTGTTCGGCCGCGTAGACCGCGTCGTCGGCCGACCAGTGCTCCGGGAACATGGTGCGCCCGCGGGCCCGGGCCGCCGCCGACACGTCCAGCTCGCCCGCCGGCCCGGCCGCCTCGGCGCCCACGCCGTCGGCCGGTCCGCCGAAGACCCGGAAGGTGCCGTTGCGGTTCTCCGAGCCCGGGATCCGGGTGGGCTGCGGCCGGTCGGCGCCGGGCGGCGGGTACAGGTGGCCGCCGCCGTCGCGCCCGCCGCCGAACGTCCGCCGGCCGGTGCCGTTGAGGTCGCCGTACAGCGCCAGGCGCCGGGCCTCCGCGTTCACCCGGGGCCGCGGCGGGCGGGTGCCGTCCCCGGCGGGTCCGCGGTCCGCGCCGAAGGCGGTGTCGATCACGGAGCCCAGCTGCCACAGGTTGCGCGCGCGCAGCACCGGCCGGGCGTCGGGGACGCCCGGGACGGACGCCCGGTAGTTGGTGTCGACGGCGGTCCGGTTGCGGCGGTCGCGGGTGTAGGAGCCCATCAGGCCGCCGTCGAGGGAGATCGGGCGGCGGCGGTCGAGGCGGGCGTTGCTCTCCCGGTACTCGTCCGCCAGCCCGAGGTGGTGGCCGAGCTCGTGGACCAGCACCACGGCCGGGGTCTTGAGGTCCCATTTGTCATGGTTCGCCCGGATCGCTTCCGGGTGGACCTCGACGGTGCGGTGCGCGTCGGCGGGGTCGCGCACGAACTCCACCCGCACCCGCAGCCGGTCGCCGCTGGGCAGCCGCTGGTCGCCGTTGTGGATGTCGGCCATCCCGGCGCGGGCCCGGTCGACCAGGTCGTCGAGCTGCCGCACGGCGTGCGGGTCCGCCAGGTCCAGCCGGCTGACGTCCAGGTGCACCCGGAGCGTCACCACCGACTCGGTGTCGCCGTCGGCGAGCCTGATCCGGCTCACCGCGAACCGCTGGAGCTCGCGGGCGTCCAGGGCGTGGTCGAAGGGGTCCGTCGGGGGACGGACCTCCCTGGTCCCGAGCACCTGGTGCGGCTCGGGCCGGCGCCCGGTCAGCTGGTCCGGCAGGCGCTGGTCCGGCTGGCCCCAGAAGTCGGAGATCCGGCCGTTCTCGATCCGCACCGTCAGCCGCACCCCGGCGAAGGTGCCGTGGCGCAGCTCGGGCGCGGTGGTGCCGCCGGGCGGCACCGGTCCGGCCGGGACGCGGTGCGGCGAGCCCGCGACCACGCTCGCGGCGTAGCGGGCCTCGTCGGCGGTCCACTCGCGCGGCAGGTTGCGGCCCTCGGCCGGGTGGTCCCACACGGCGGCCGCGAAGAAGCGCCGCCGGCCGTCGAGCATCGCCTCGCCGGACACGGTGCGCGGCGCGGCCGGCGCCTGCGGCTGCCGCTCGGAGGCGAGCACCTCGGCCAGCCGGTCGGTGCCCGCGGCCTCGTGCAGCCGGGGCAGGGCCTGCTCGACGGTCGGGTCCTGCCCGGGGACGAGCCGGACCTCGGCGGCGTCGGCGTCCCGGGTGAACTCCAGCCGGAGCTCCAGGCGGGTGGCGCCGCCTGCCTGATGGCCTTCCAGGTACTCCTCGGCGGACGCCCGCAGCGCGGCCTCCGCCCTCCGCAGGTCGGCTCCGGTGGTGTCCTCGCCGCCCACCAGCCGGACCCGGGCGGTGACCCGCAGGACCTCCGAGCCGTCGAACATGAGGTCGCGGCGCAGCCGCACCGGGCCGAGGCCGTTCAGCTCCACGTCCTCGCCCCGGCGGGCCGTCGTCGCGGCGGGGCCGTGGTAGTCCGGGTTGTCGTAGCCCTGGTACGGGGCCGGGCGGTGGTAGTAGAGGGTGCCGTCGGGCCCGAACCGGCCCTCGATCCACAGGCCCTCGGACTCACCGAGCACCACCCGCGAGCCGTCGCCCTCGTGGCGGGTGAGGACGGGGTGGTCGAGCGCGGCGGTGACGTGCGCGGCGAGTTCGGCCTCGCCCCAGTGCTCCGGGTAGTACACCGTGCCGGGGTCGAGCGCGGAGCGGTGCCAGCGGGTGGGGAACTGCGCGGCCGGGGCGCCCCGGCCGACCGCCGGGTCCAGGTGCACGTCCGCGATCCGCACCGCGCCGCCGGGCAGGGTGGTCCGCAGCTGGTCGCCCGCCGGGGCGGGCGGCCGGCGCGGGGCGCCCGCCACCGTGCCGTCCAGGTCGGCGGACTGCCAGGCGGAGGGGCCGGGGCGGCGGGGGGCCGTCTCGGAGGTGGTGTGGTACGGCGTGCCGGGGTCCGGGACGAACGGCGGGACGTGCAGCTGCGGCAGGTCCCGCTGGTCGCCGACGCCGGTGACCCGGACGATCTGGGCGTCCTCCACGTGCACCTCGACCGTGACGTCGCCGATGGTGCCGCGGACGATCTCGGTCACGGTCGCGCCGTGCCGGCTCTCGTGGTCCTCCAGGACCCGCAGCGCGGCCCAGCGGCTGTCCAGGGCGCTCCACTCGTGGGGCAGGCTCCGGTCCGCCGGCAGGTCGCGCGGGTCGGCGGCCGCGGCCTCCTCGCTGAACCGCACGTCCAGGTTGGCCAGGAGCCCCACGGTCCGCTGGTCCCAGCCGGGGACGACGGCGGGCGGCTGCTCGTTCTCCCGCAGCGGGCCGGGTTCGCGCAGGTCGGTGGGGACGCGCGGCCCCCCGTGCACGGCGAGCAACTGCTCGACCGGGGTGGCCACGGCGCTCAGCTCGCCGGTCATTGCGGCGAACACGTAGTGCCGGTCCTCGACGGCCAGCGGGCCCAGCAGGGACTCGGCGTCCGACAGGCCGTCCGGGCGCAGGACCATCGAGGAGAAGACCTCGGCCTGCGGGGGGTCGAAGTCCAGCCGGACGGTGACCAGCCGCGGCGGCATCCCGTCGGGCCCCACGGCCTCCCGCATCCGCTGCTGCACGAAGTCGTCCACCCGGCGCTGCATCTCGGCCCGGGCGAGCCCGGGCAGGTGGGGCGGCACCGGGCCCTGGACGACCGTGCGTACCGGCACGGTGATCCGCAGGCCCTCCTGCCCGGAGTCGAACAGCACCCGGGCCACCGACAGCGGCCGGGTGCCCAGCCAGACCCGGGTGTCCGGGGAGCCGCCCACCTCCCGCCTCGGCTGCCACTGCGTCATCGGCTGGATCTCGGACGGGCGGTGCGCCAGGTGCAGGCCGTCGCGGGAGAGCCCCTCGATCCGGACGCCGTAGGCCTCGCCCGCCCAGTGGTAGGTGCGGCCGTCCTCCCGGTACACCCGCCGCTCGTGCGGGACGCCGTCGTGCGCCTCGTCGACGGCGTGCAGCAGTTCCTGGGCGCTCCAGGTCCGCGGGTACATGGTGCGCGCGGTCCCGGTGCCGCGGAACCGCCAGCGGGTCGGGAAGTCGGCGAGCGGGGAGGTCGGTGCGACGGTCGGGTCGAGGAAGGCCGCCCGGGCCCGGTACGTCCCGTTGTGGATCGGCGCGCTGGTCTCGACGATCCGGGCGCCGTGGGCCCGCAGCGCGCTCGCCGCACTGGCCGGGTCGAGGTCCAGTTCGTGGTGCAGGCCGGTGAGGTGCCGGCGGTCGCCGTAGCGGGCGATGTCCTCGGCGCGCTGGCCGAACGCCCCGAACGGGCCGTCGAGGTCGGGGCGGTGGGGGGCGTTCAGCGGCGGGTCGACGTCCGGCTGACGGTCCGACGGGCGGAACGACAGGAACTCCCCGGCGCGCACCTCGCCCTCGATCCGCACCCCGGCGTACTCACCGGTCCACCGGTACCGGCTGCCGCCGAGCGGAACGACGTCGTTGGTGGCCAGCGCGTGCAGGTACGCCTGCTCGGCCGCGTACGTCGCGTCCTCGCTGGTCCAGTTGCGCGGGAACATCCGCCGCCGCCCGGTCCCGGGGACCAGCAGGTCGTCGGCCGCCGCGGAGACGCTGTCCAGCCGCCGGGGCCGCGGCAGGGTGGCGGCGGACTCCGACGAGAAGTCCGCGACCACGACGCCGTTGCGCTCCACCCGCAGCACCCGCCCCGGCGCCGTCCGGTCGGAGCCCGCCGGCGGCAGCAGATGGCCGCCGGGGTTGCGGGTGTCACCGAACGTCGAGGTCTGCAGGGCGTCTTGGCCGAACGCCGCCCGGTGCGGCAGGCCGTGGACCGGCGGGGCGGCCGGGGCGGTGCCGAGGGCGTCCTCGATCGCCCGGCCCAGCTCCCGCAGGTTCCGCGGCGCGAGCGCGTAGTGCAGGACGGTGTGGTCCGACATGAGCGCCGTGTCCTGGTCGAACCTGACCCGGTCCCGGTGCCGCGAGCTGCTGCCCATCAGACCGGCGTCCCCGGTCACCGGCCGGGGGTGGATCGCGTCCTCGACGACGACGGTGTTGCCGTACGCGTCCACGGCCGTGGTCCGGACGCGCCGCTCCCGGTACTCGTCGGGCAGGCCGAGCAGGTGGCCGAACTCATGGGCCAGGGTCCGCGCGGTCGAGCCGAGGCCCCACTCGTCGTGCGCCTCCCGGACGACGCCGTCGAGGACCTCGATCCGGTGGTGCGCCCGGCCGGGGTCGTCGACGAACTCGACCCGCACCACCAGGACCTCGCCGTTCGGCAGCCGGTGCCCGGTGTTGTAGTGGCGGTCGATGCCCTGCCGGGCGCGCTCCCGGAGGTTCCGGACGGCCAGGTCGCGGTCCGGGACGCCGGCCACCGCGGTGGTGTCGAGGAACAGCCGGACCAGGACCTCGGCCGCGGGGCTGCCGTCCACCAGGACGCCGCGGGTGGCCTGGAAGCGGCGCAGCAGGGTGGAGTCGCTGGTGTGGCGCGCCGGGTCGGCGGGCGCGCGGACCTCGACCGGCGCGTCGAGCGCGGCGAACCGCAGGTCCGGCGCGGGCGCCTGGTGGGCCGGGCGCGGGCGCTGCGGCAGGGGCTCGTCGAGGTCCATGTCCCCGGCGGCCCGGTTCCCGTCGCCGAAGGTGCCGTTCCAGGCCATCGGCTCGTCGTCGGAGATGAGGTCCAGCGTGTCCGCGTAGGACACCTCGGACATGTCGCCGTCGGACCCCCCGTCCTCGTTCCCGTCCCCCTCCGCGTCCTCGTCCTCGTCCTCGCTGCGACGCGAGGAGGTGTCGGAGCCGTCCTCCTCGTCCGGGTGGAACGGCGCCCTCGGCAGCGGGTCCGCCCCCTCGGGGGCCTTCGGCTTCCGGGTGCCGCGCTCGGGCACCCGGACGTCGAGTTGCGAGGGCGGGGTGTGGCCCTCCGCGAGCGAGAAGTCGGTGACCTTGCCGTCCGCGTCCCGCAGCACCGTGATCGCGACACCGGCGAAGACCACCCGGCCGCTCGTGCCGCCGTCGTCGAGCACCGTGTCGTCGCCGGTCCTCCGGCCGTTGTGCACGGCGTAGCGCTGCTCCTGCGCCGTCCACGGCGCGGGCAGGCCGCGGCCTGCGTCCGCGCTCAGGTGCGGGCTGAAGACGTCGGCGGGCACCGTGCCGGGGGGCATGCCGGAGGTGACGGCCGGACGCCTGCCGGTGCCGGGCTGCCCGGGCTCGGTGAGCGGGGCGGAGCGCGGGGCGCCGGCCGGGCGGACGACGCCGGGCTGCTCGTCCGTCGGACGGTGCACCACGTGGCGGCCGTCGCGGGTGATGCCCTCGATCCGGACGCCGCCGCCGGTGCCGGTCCAGTGGACGGCGCCGTCGACGACGCGGTCGCCCGCCCGGTCGCGGGTCGTGTGGGCCTCGTTGACGGCTTCGAGGACCCGCGCGGGCCGCCAGTGGTCCGGGTAGAACATGTTGAGCGGGTGGTCGGCGCGCTTGAACCAGCGCGAGTCGAACTTCGCCATCGGGGCGGCCGGGTTCACGGCCGGGTCGAGGTACCAGACGGTGGCGCGGTAGGTCCCGTTGGGGTTGACCTGTGAGCGGTTGCCGATCCTGATGCCCATCCGCTCGCCGGCCAGCCTTCCCTCGGGGGAGGCCGTCCCCGCGTCCCCGGCCCGGTTCGGCGGCTGGTGGTGCACGCCGGTCAGGGTCGTGCGGTCGCCGTAGCGCAGCACGTCGGCGCCGCGCTGGTCGAAGGTGTCGGGGTGCGGGTGCCACGGCAGGTGCGGGGCGGGGCCGAGCCCGCCCTGGTCGTCGGACGGCCGGAAGCCGACGATCTCCGCCACCTGGACGGGGCCGCGCGGGCCCTGCTCGGTGCGGACCTGGATGCGGCCGTCGATCCGCACCCCGCCGTACTCGCCGGTCCACGTCCAGGAGTCCGGGCCGGACTCCGTGAACGCCGCGTCGCCCCGGCGGCGGGCGTGCTGGTAGGCCTGCTCCGCCGCGTAGGCCGCGTCGTCGGCGGACCAGTGCTCGGGGAACATGGTGCGCCCGCGGGCCCGGACCGCCGCCGAGACGTCCAGTTCGCCCGCCAGCCGGTGCAGGCCGGCGCCCACGCCGTCGGCCGGGCCGCCGAGGACCCGGAAGGTGCCGTTGCGGTTCTCCGACCCCGCGATCCGGGTCGGCCGGGGATCGCCGGAGCCGGGCGGCGGGAACAGGTGGCCCCCGCCGTCGCGCCCGCCGCCCGGCAGCCGCAGGCTGTCCCGGTGCAGGCCGCCGTGGAGCGCCAGGCGCAGGGCGTCCGGGTTCATCCGGGGCCGCGGCGGGTGGGTGCTCTCCGGACCGGGCCCCCGGTCGGCGCCGAAGACCTGGTCGATCACGCCGCCCAGCTGCCGCAGGTTGCGCGCGCGCAGTACCGGCTTCGGGTGGGCGGTGACCGGGCCGCCGGGCAGGTTGTCCATGTCGGTGACGGTCCGGTCGAACCCGTCGCGGACGTAGGAGCCCAGCAGCCCGCCGTCGAGGTAGACCGCGCGGAGCGGGGCGCCGTCGGAGCGCTCGCGGTACTCGTCCGCCAGCCCCAGCATGTGGCCGAGCTCGTGGGCGGCGACGACGCCCGAGGTGTTCAGGCCCCAGTTGCGGTAGTCCTCGCGGTCCTGCTGGGCGTGGACCTGCACGGTGTGGTGCGCCTTGGCCGGATCGGCGACGAACTCGACCCGTACCCGCAGCCGGTCGCCGCTGGGCAGCCGCTGGCCGATGTCGTAGACGTCCGCGATCCCGGTGCGGGCCCGCTTGACCAGGTCCTTGAAGCGCTTCGCGGTGTCCTGGTCCTTCAGGTCCAGCGCGTTGGTGTCCAGGTGCACCCGGACGGTCACCAGCGACTCGGTGTCGCCGTCGGCGTGCCTGATCCGGCTCACGAGGAAGCGCTGGAGGACCCGCTCGTCCATGGTCCGTTCGAGGGCGTCCTTGGGCGGGCGGACCCGGTGGGTGCCCAGCACCTGGGGCTGCTCCGCCGCGGGCCTGGCCAGCTGGTCCGGCATCCGCTGGTCCGGCCGGCTCCAGAAGTCGGTGATCAGCCCGTTCTCCACCCGCACCGTGAGCTTGACCCCGGCGAAGGTGCCGTGGCGCAGCTCGGGCGCGGTGGTGCCGCCGGGCGGCACCGGTCCGGCCGGGACGCGGTCGGCCGAGGCCGCGACCACGCTCGCGGCGTAGCGGGCCTCGTCGGCGGTCCACTCGCGCGGCAGGTGGCGGCCCCGGGTCGGGTTGTCCCACGCCGACGGCGCGAACTGCGCCTGCCGACCGGCGAGCATCCGCGCGGCGCCGGTGACGGTCTCCGGGGGCGGGGGCGCCTGCTGCCTCAGCGCGGCCAGGGCGGCGGCCGGTCCGTCGGCGGCGGCCCGCTCGTGCAGCCGCGGCACGGCGTGCTGGAGGGCCGGGTCCTGGCCGGGGGCGATGCGGACCTCGGCGGCGTCGCCGTCCTGGGTGAACTCCAGCCGCAGCCGCGCGCGGGGGCCGTCCGCCCCGGGTCCGGCCGTGAACTCCTCGGCGGCCCGCTCCAGCCTCGCCCGGGCGCGCAGCAGTTGCTGCTGCGTCACGTCCGGGTCGCCCACCAGCTTGACCCGGGCGGTGACTTCGAGGGTCTCCGCCCCGTCGTGCATGAGGTCGCGGCGGACCCGGACCGGTCCGAGGCCGGGCGGCCGGAGTTCCTCGCCCCGGGAGGCCGTCAGGGTCCCGGGGGCGTCGTAGCGGGGGTTCCGGAGCGACTGGTACGGGTCCGGGCGGTGGCCCAGGAGGCTGCCGTCCGGCAGGTACATGCCCTCGATCCAGACGCCGCCCGAGCGGCCCAGCCGGTACTGGATGCCGTTCGCCTCGCGGTGGAGGAACGGGTCGGCGAGCGCGGTGGTGACGTGGTGCCGGAGCTGGGTCGCGGTCCAGGCCTTCGGGTAGTAGACGGCGCCGGGGTCGAACACGGAGCGGCTCCACCGCGAGGGGAACGCCGAGGCCGGCGCGCCCGGTTCGACGGCGGCGTCCAGCTCCGTCCGGTGGACGCGGACCGTGCCGTTGGGCAGCACCTCCTGCCACTGGCCGCTCCCGGGGGCGGGCGGGCGGCGCGGGGCGCCCCTGAGGGTGCCGTCCGGTTCGGCGGGGTGCCAGGGGTTGTCCGGGCCCGGCCGGACCGGCGGCGCGGCGGTGTCGGCGGCGGTGGCGGGCGGCGGCACGGGGGCGGCGGCGTCCGGCTGCGGCTGCGGCGTCCTCGGGAGCGAGTCGGCGCGGTCGCCGGGGGCGGGGGCGGTCTCGTCGGCGCCGAGCGTCCGGGGGCTCGCCGGGAGGTCGTCGGAGCCGGTCCGGGGCGGGGCGGGCGGCTCGGGGTGGTCGGTGTGGTCCGTCGCGCGGTTCGGGGCGGTGTCCTGGCCGAGCAGCGTCGAGGCCAGGCTCGCGGTCTGCCGCGGGGCCGGGGGCGCCGGCTCCTGCACCGTGTGGCGGCCGGTGCCGTCGGTGCCGGCCGGCAGGTCCTGGGTGGTGCGGTCGGCGGTGTGGCCGGTGGAGGAGGTGGGGACCCGCGCGGAGGAGGTTGCGGTGGCGGTGGCTTCCGTGGTGGTGACGGTGGCGCCGTCCGTCGTGGCGGCCCGCCGACGGGGGGCGGTCAGCGCGTCGCCCGAGGACTCGGTCGACACGGGGGGCACCGCGCCCGTACGGCCCGGGGTGCTCCGCTTCGGCGCCTCCGAGGCCTTCTGGTCCGGCGCCTTCTGCTCGGCGCCACGCTGCTCGGTGGGCCGCTGCTCGGTGGCCCTCTGCTCAGTGGGCCGCTGCTCCTGCACCCGGTGCTCGGACTCCTGCGTCGGCGGCTTCGGAACGACGATCGGCGCCTCGTCCGACTCGACCTTCACCGGCGCCCCGGCGGAATCCTCGTGCACCACCACCGTCGGCCGGTCCTCGGTGCCGCCGACGGTCCGGGTGGCCGCCTCCTGCGCGCGCTCCTGCGCCAGGAGGTCGACGTAGGGCAGCAGTTGCTGCATCCACTCGGCGACCTCGGGGTCCGCCGGCGGGGTCTTGATGTTGACGCCCGAGACCTGCGACAGGCCCTTCGCGACGTCCTCCAGCGATTCGATGCGGTGGGTCCGGGCGAACTCGAAGGCCTCCGGGTGGCCCATCCTCGGCACCGGGAAGGGCACGATCTTGCCGGACGCCATACTGGCCAGCGCGGCGAAGGTGATCGGGTGGTGGAGCGGGAAGTACTTGGACGCCCCGGCCGCGACCGTCTCGAACTGGGTCCGCTGCACCCAGTCGGCGTAGCGGTGCATCAGCGGCGCCGCGCCGAGGTGCATGACGTGGCCCATCATCGCGGTCATCATGCCGCCGACGAAGCTGCCCGCGGTGACGGTGAACTCGTGGTTCTCGCCGAAGATGAGGTTGTAGAAGCCCTCGCTGAGCACGTTCTGGACGCCGGACTGGATGTAGTTGCCGAACCCCAGGCCGAGCTGGAACATCTTGTTGCCCTGCGTCAGTCCGTCGGCGAGGTCGGGCAGGTGCTTGCCCAGGGCGCTGATCTGGTGGGCGGTCAGGCCCTTCCCGGCGTCCTGCTTGAGGACGTTGTCCAGCGCCTCGGCGAGGCCCTCGCTGGCCGCTCCCCTGAGCTCGACGGTCTGCCGGGCCTTGCCCACCCACTTCTCGGCGAACTTCTCGCCCAGCTCCCGGCCGAGCGCTCCGGCCTCCTTCTTCCCGAGCTGCTCGCCCAGGTGCTTGACGAAGGTCTTCTCCATCCCGGAGACGAAGGTGTCGCCGAGCGAGCCCTTGGTGGTCTTGCCGAAGCCCGCCTGCAACTGCTCGGCGGAGGCCTCCATCAGGCTGCCGAGGTCCCGGGCGAAGGCCCTGGCCTGCGACTTCTTCAGGGCCTCGTCGGCGAGGCCCTTGGAGGTCTCCTTGCCGACCACGCCGAGCGAGCCCTTCTCGCCGGACTTGGCGGCCGCCTCGGCGGCGGTCTTCAGCGTCCCCTTGAGGCTCTTCAGCTCGCCGTTGAGCAGGTAGTCGCTGAGCTGGTCCGCGAGCAGCCGCCCGCCGCTCCTGCCGAGCATGCGGCCCAGCAGCTTGCCCAGGCCCAGGCCGAACAGTTCGAGCGGGCCGCCGAGCACACCGCCGATGACGCCGAACAGCACCGCCTGCTTGGTGTACTCCTTGTCGATCTCCTTGCGGTTGCCCTGGCCGATCTGGAGGTTCTGGATGATGCCGTCCATCAGCAGACCGCCCACGATGCCCGAGAAGGTGTGCATCGCGATGGTCTTGAGCAGGTACTTCATCAGGGCCGTCAGCGCGGCCTTGGTGAGCAGCTTCTTGAGCACCAGCCCGGAGAGGCTGGCGCCGAAGCTGAACGGCGCCCAGAAGATCGCCAGCGCGATCTCGACCAGCAGCTGCACCAACTGGGCGATGGCCATCCACTTGGTGTACTCGACCGTGTTGGCCACGTTCCCGGCGCAGTCCGCCAGCGCCTTGGCGGTCCTGCCGGCCGCCGTGACGTAGTCGTCCCCGCCGGTCCGGCCGATGAACGAGTTCATCTGGTACGCGAAGGAGGTCGCGGCCTGGCCCTTGAACTGCCGGGCGCAGGAGACCGCCACCTTCTCGATCAGCGCCCGCAGCTCGGGCATCTCCTTGGCCAGCTGCTCGTAGGCGTCCCGGACCTCGCGCAGGTCGCCCTCACGGATCTCCGGCCAGGGCATGCCGGTGATGATCGTGAAGAACCGTGCGGTCGATTCGTTGACCTCGATCGAGGAGTGGGCCACGGGAACTGCCTGCCGTTTCCGGTCGGTGCGCGGGGTCGGGCCGTCGGCTTCTGCGGGGTCAGAAGCCGTTGGCGAGGTCGCGGGCGTGGTCGCCCGCCTTGTCGAGGGTGTCGGCGAGGAGCTCTCCGTTCTCGCCGACCGAGGAGAGCGTGGAGCCGATCCTGACGATCAGCTCGTAGAGGTTCTTGGTGCCGTCGTCGACCTGGCCGTGGTACTGCTTGCCGATCTCGTCGTTGCCGCCCACCCGCAGGTTGATCTCGTTGATGTGGGTCGCCTCGGTGTTGAGCTGGGTGACGAAGTCCTTGAGCTCGAAGAACTCGGCGAAGCTCTTCTTGAGCATCGCCGTCTTGGCGGTGGTCCCCGAGTCAGCCACGGAACTCCTCCTGCCGCCCCGCCTTCGCCTTCTTCCTCTCCTCGTCCTCGTAGCCCGGACGCATCGCCCAGAGCGGTTCGAGGATCTCGTCCAGCTCGCTGCCGCCGGTCATCGAGAGCCGCAGCGTCTCGCCGATCCCGTCGAACCGGGAGATCCGCTCGGCGACCTGCCGGCCGACGTCGGCCCGGGCCTCGTTGAGGACGTCGGTGAGGACCTTGGCGAGCTCGGCGGGCGCCATCTCGCGGTAGGCGTTGGTGTGGAAGGTCATCGAGACGACCTGGCCCTGCGAGCCGACCTTGACGGTGACCATCCGGTCCTTGGAGGTGACCGAGCCGGTGAGCTCGTTCATCTCCTGCTGCATGGCCTCGGCCCTGGCCAGCTCGGTCTGCATGTCCGCCATCGCCTGGGCGATCTGGTCCGCGAACGGGTTGCTCATGTGCTCGTCCTTTCGTCTGCCGCGGCGCCCCTCAGCGCCCGATGACGCCTTCCACGGCGCCGGAGTCGGTGCCCCACACCTCTTCGTCCTCCGCCAGCCAGGTGGTGCGGCGGCGTTCCTTGTCGCCTCCCGCGCCTCCCGCGCCGCCCATGCCGGCGCCCGGCGGCATCATCGGCGGCATCCCGCCGGAGGTGGTGGGGGTCTGCCGGCCCGTCAGGGCGGCCTGCTCCTGGGCCGCGGCGCGGGCGGCCCGCTCCGCGGCGGCGCGCTCGGCGTTGGCCTGGTCGACCGCGGCCTTGGTGATGGACGGGTCGCCGCCGGCGGCCAGGGCGCGGTTGCTGAGGCCGCCGCCCATGCCGGTGATCATCGGGCTGCCGCCGAGGCCGAACGAGCCCGCGCCGCCGGGGCCCGCGGAGCCGAGGCCCATCGTGTTGTAGGAGAAGCCGCCGGTGCCGAACTCGTTGGGCGTCAGCAGGTCGTCGCCGCTGCCGCTGCCGCTGTCACCGCCGATGCCGGCCGCGGAGTAGCGGTCGGCGAGCAGCTGCCGGTACTGCGAGACGGTGTTGCCCTGGCCGTCGCGCAGGATGCCGTCCGGGCCGATGGTGTAGCCCGGGCCGGCCACCATCGGGTTGCCGGCGGAGTCCAGGACGGGGTTGCCGCTCTCGTCGACGATCCGGCCGTCCTTGGTGATCACCGAGGTCGGGGGCACGACCACCGGCCGGTTCGACCCGGAACTGCCGGGGAGGAGGTTGTCGGGCAGGGGGCCGTTGTTGAGGCCGGGGAAGGGGTTGCCGATCAGGTCGGGGCCGCTGCCGGAGCCGCTGCCGCCGCTGCCGAGGTTCAGGTTCGGCGTGTTCCCGCTGCCGCTGCCGAGGTTGAGGTTCGGCGTGCTCCCGCTGCCGCTCCCGCCGGTGCCCAGGTTGAGGTTCGGCGTACTGCCGCTGCCGGACCCGCTCCCGCCGGTGCCGAGGTTCAGGTTCGGCGTGCTCCCGCTGCCGCTCCCGCCGTTGCCCAGGCCGAGGTTCGGCGTGTTCCCGCTGCCGCCGCTCCCGCCGCCGGCGCCGGTGATGTCCTTGATGCCGGGGCCGCCGCCGTCCTTGTCGCCCCCGCCGCTGCCGGTGCCGAACTCGTTGATCTTCTTGTTCAGCTCGTCGATGGTCTTGTTGTCGGGGTCGCCCTTGCCGGGATCCTTGGTGGGGTCCTTGGTCGGGTCCTCGGGGGCCTTCGGGTCGGGCATCATCAGCGGGAACGGCTTCAGCGGCCGGGCGGCGTTGCCGATGGTCGAGTAGGCCTGGGTGAGCCCGGTCAGCACCCTGTCGGCCTCGGCGTCCAGCCACTTCACGACGTTGGCGAGCCAGATCTGCCGGGCCCGCTGGTCGACCTGCTTCCAGAAGTCGACCGACTTGGGATCGCCGAACGGCGCTCCGGTCACGGTGATCGACAGGGAGGCGAGCACGCCTCCGCCCTCGATCTTGCCGTAGGCGTCGAAGGCCCCGTTCGCCGGATCCTCCCTGCTGTGCCAGGTCGGGGTCCGGTCGGTCGACCTCGCGATCTTCAGCGTCGCGCCCTTGAGCCCTTCCATCAGCGCCGCGGTGACCGCGTTCGTCGGCCAGGCCAGGGGCGAGTCCCACCAGCCCTTGAAGCCCGTCCACAGCTGCCTGAGCTGGACTTTGACGCCCTCGTCCATCGGGCGCAGGTGGGTGTCGACACCGGCCAGGCGGATCATCCGGTTGTCGGCGTCCATCTCGTTGCGGAACGCCAGCAGCAGGGTCCGCAGGGCGTTCGCCGCGCTGCCCTGCCAGTCGCCGTCCTCCTCCCCGATGCCCTTGACCCACTCGGTCCCGATCTTGGTGATCCAGCCGTCGAGGAAGGAGTTGAAGTTCTTGAGGGTGTCCGCCGCCCTGGTGAAGACGGCCGGGTCGAGCCGGTCGTTGGCCTTGACCGAGCCGTCGTAGAACTGCTCCAGCGGCTTGCGGCTGGCCGTCCACCCCGCGAACTTGGCGCCCGGGCCGTCGAGGTTCGGGTACTGCACATTGGTGCCGATGACGTAGCTGCCGTGCTTCACCGTCGTGCTCTTGTCCTCGGTGTAGGTGAAGTACCAGGCCACCCAGCTGTCGAGCTTCACGTCGGTGCCGTCGCCCTTGACGCCCTGCCAGCCGGCGTGGACGATCTGCCGGCGCACGTCGGTGTTGAGCCACGGCTTCTCGTCGTCGACCACGTCCCCGCGCTTGGTCGGCGCCTTGTCCGCCGACGAGCCCAGGAAGGTGAGCGCGTCCTCCCAGATGTACACCATGGCATCCCCTCTCACGGCCGTGCCCGACCTGGCGTGGCGCGGGGCCGGTCCGATGCCCGGACCGGCTCCGCGATGGCGGCGGTGATCCCCGCCGGATTACTTCGTGCCGGTGCCGGAACCCGAGGTCAGGGTCCGGTTCGCCACCTTCATGAACTGCGCGTAGTCCAGGGACTCGTCCAGCGCGTTGTTCAGGTAGCGGTCGGCGAGCGAGAGGTCGACGATCAGGGTGTCGAACTGCTCGATGATCGTCGCCAGCATCTTGGCGATCGAGTCGTCGTACGTCTTGAGCGCGGTGGCCAGGGTGCCCGGAGCCGTGAAGTTCCCGGAGTTGTTGCCGACCAGGAACGGCGCGGTGCCGTCGGCGAAGGCCCGCAACTCCCGCACCGGCACCGACGTCAGGACGTCCTGGAGGAAGACCTTGATGGTCTTCTCCGGGAACTTCGCCAGGAAGTCGTCGGTGATCGTGACGGTGCCGCCGTCGCCGCCGCCCTTGTCGTCGTCGTCCGCCACGCCGGTCAGCCCTTGACGTGGTCGAAGTGGGTGCTGGCCCGCATGTCCGCGTCGTGGATCGCGTCACGGATCTCGGTGAGCGCGGTCTTGGCGTTCTCGATCTTGATGGTCATCGACTTGTCGGAGGCCTCCAGCGTCGTCGCGAGGGTGCCCGCCGCGACCGAGAAGGCACCGATGAGCTCGACGCCGATCTTGCTCCGGAGGTACTCCCTGAGGTCCTCCATCTGGGCGTGCATGGTCTTGGAGTGGGCGTCGAGGTCGTTGATCGCAGCGTCGACGCCGGCGTAGTGCAGTGACATGTGCCCGGACATGGCGGGTTCCCTTCGGTTCAGGTGGTCGGTTCGGCGGGCGGCAGGGTTACTTCGGGTTCAGGACGCCCTCGACGTAGGCCGCGGGGCCGCCGCCGCCGTCGCCGAGGCTGTTGGTCGCGACGTTCAGGGTGTGGTCGCCGGTCGCGTTGAAGAGCTGGCTGGTGTCGGTGAACTTGCCGTGGAAGGCGTCGTAGTCGCGGCTGACCGCCGCGTACTGCTCCAGCCAGGCGTTGATGTTGTTCTGGAACGTGGTGCTGGCCGCGCCCTCGAAGCTGTCCCGGATCGCCGTGTTGATGTCCTCGATGTACATGGCGGTGGCCTTCATCGCCTCGTGCTTCGCCTCGACCTGGGTCTTGACGTCCTGAAGGGCCTGCTGGCTGACCGTCGTCTGCTGGACCACGTGAGTACCTCCTCCGGTGCCGCCGGCCGCTTCCGGCCGGCGCGATTCGCCGCGGGCCGGTCGGACCGGCCCGCCAGGGTGAACGGGACGGCTCCGCCGGGTGGTTCACCCCCGGCGGAGCCGCCGCGGCTCAGCGCGTGCAGCGCCCCTCGCCGGTCACCGCGGGCTGCACGACGCCGCCCGCCAGCGGGGCCGGGTCGAGGCTGGGACCGGTCGGCAGCAGGGACAGCACCCGCCCCGGCACCGCCGTCGGCGCGGTCTTCGGGTAGCCGAGCCGTTCGGCCACCGCCGCCGAGGCCAGCGGGTACTTCACGCCCGCGTCGGTGACCAGGTACAGCGTGCCGCCGTAGCCCGCGCCGGACAGCGCCCGGACCAGGGCGCCGCCGCCGGGGCGCACCGCGATCCGGTCGGCCGGGGTGCAGCTGGGCAGTACCCCGGGCTGGAGCACCGGCGGCAGGCCGAGGACGGGCGTGGCGTCCAGCACGGACACGTCCAGGTCCCCGCCGTCGGTCCCGGGCTTCAGCGCCGCGCAGAGCGCCTGCTCGCCCCGGGGGGCCAGCGGCGCCGGGGGCCGGCCCGGCAGTCCCTCCGGGGCGAAGGCCGCCGCGGCGGCGGGCGGCGCGGTGTGCGCGGCGAGGTCGGCCGCGCCGACCGGGGAGGGCGCCACCGCGCCGTTCCCGTACGCCTCCTGCTGGGTGCGCGGATCGCCCTGCAACAGGGCGAACTGGGTGGCGGTGACGGCGACCAGGCCCTGCTCGGCCAGCAGGTAGCGCTCCTCGCCGGTGCCGGTGAACAGCTGGCCGACCCGGGTCGGGCGGCCGGAGAGCGCCGGACCGTCCTTGCCCCGCCCCGGCACGTCGGGGGCGCGCAGCTCCGGCCCGGCCGGGAACGCGGCCAGGAAGGAGGCGGTGACCGGGACGGGCGTGACGGCGGCGTAGCCGAGCGCCCGCACCGCGCCGCCCGCCGCGTCCAGGGCGAACCGGCGGCCGTGCCAGAGCAGGTGGACGGCGCCGTCCGGCCCGGCGACCAGGACGCCCTGGTCGCCGGCCGCCCGGCCGGTCTGCCGGGTGCCGATCGCGACCGAGAGCTGCGGGGCGGGGCGGGCCGCCGGGGCCCCGGCGCCGGCACTCGACGGCCGTACCGTGCAGAGCAGCCAGTCGGCGCCGGCGACGGCCTTCGCGGCGGGCAGGCCGTCGGGCGCGCCGACGATGCCGACCGGAGTGCCGCGCCCGGTGCCCTCCAGCGAGCGGGCCGAGACCTGGTTCACCTTCAGCTGGTCGCCCGCCAGCAGCCGCGCGCTGGCCTCGTTGAGCACGGGGTGGAGCAGCCCGCCGGCGTAGACGTAGCGGGTGCCGGTCTCCTTGACCACCACCAGGGTGCCGGGCTGCTTCCAGCGGCTGGCGCCGCCGGGTTTGATCAGGCCGTAGACGCCGGCGCCGGCCCCGATCAGCAGGGCGACGGCCAGGCCGATGGCGGCGCCCCGGTTGGTCCGGCCGACGGGGGTGTCGGGGGCGTCCGGCTCGGCGCGCAGGACGCCGGCGGCGACCCGGCTCATCACGAACAGGTGGGCCTGCACCTGGTCGCGTCGGGACTGCATGGCGGGTGGCCTCCTCGGTGCGGGTGCCCCGGGTCGGGGCCGGGTCGGGTGGGGTCCGGTCGTGCGGTTCAGCCCGCCAGGCCGCGCATCGCCCCGTAGAAGCCGAAGACCTGGAGCGCGAGCGGCAGCAGGGTGATCGCGGCGAGCGAGTGCAGGATGTCGCCGATCCGGCCCCAGTAGGGCAGCAGCCGCCGCCCCGGCACCGTCCAGGCGGCGGCGCAGAGCCCGGTCGCGGCGACGGTCAGCGCGGCGAACACGCCGAGCCGGCCGCCCGGTGCGGCGTCCCAGCCCATCCGTACGGCGAGCAGTCCGAGCCCCAGGGCCCCGGGCAGCAGCATGGCGAGCCGCTGGCGCAGCCCGCCGATGTCCCGGGCGTGCAGCAGCACCAGCACCGACAGGTCGGCGGCCATCGCCGTCGTCCCCCAGCCGCCGTCCCGGGCGAGCGCCAGCACGGTGAGCGCGATCGCGCACGCCGAGCCGACCGCGACGAAGAAGCCGGCCAGATAGCCGTCCGCGACCAGGCTGCGGGCCAGCACGTCGTCGGCCGGGAACGGCTCGATCTCCTCCTGGAGTTCGTCGGCGTTGCGGGGCAGCGCGGGCAGTCGCAGTCCGGCCAGCTTGAACGCCAGCGCGGGGACGAAGGCGCCGAACAGCACGGCCCCGGCCGCCACCGCCGCGGCGGTCTCGGTGGTCCCGACGCCGCCCGCGGCGAGCGCGCCCGCGGCGAGGGCGAGGGCCGCCGCCACCAGCAGTCCGGCGAAGAACGGCCCGGCGCCGACCAGGGCCAGGGCCACCACGGTGGCGCCGACCGCCGCCGAGCCGCCCGCGAGCAGCCGGGCCGGGCCGGTGACCCCGGGGGCCAGCGCGGCGGCGGCCGCGGCGTGGCAGGCCCCGGCGGCGGCCAGCGCCGTCCCGGCCGGGGAGTCGCCGATCAGCCGGGCCGCCGCGGCGCCGCCGGCCAGCAGCAGCACCGCGACCACCGCGGCGGCGGCGCAGCGCGGGCCCTCGGGGCCGGGCAGGGCGAGCAGCAGCAAGCCGCCGGCCAGCGTCAGCACGGCGAGCACCAGCGCGAGGTGGTGGGTGGCGGCGGGCCGCCAGGAGTCGCCGCGGGCGGCAGTGCCGGTGCGGACGCCGTCCACCAGGTCGTCGAAGTGCACCTCGGGCAGCGCGGCCCCGCCCGGGCGCAGGAACAGCTCCTCGCCGTCGGTCAGCCCGAGCTCCTCCAGGGTCCGCTCCTCGTCGAGGGGCGCGCCGCCGAGGCGCTGGAGGACCCAGCCGGAGTGCTCGGTGCCGCTCTCGGCGACATCGGGGCCGGCGTAGCCGAGGACGGCCGGCAGCAGGTCGGCGAGGACCACGTCGCCGGGCAGGGCGAGTTCGAAGGCGGCGCCGGGGGCGCGGAACCTCAGCCGGACCAGTCCTGTCGCCGCCGTGGTGGTGCTCGTGGTGGTGCTCACCTGTGTCGCGTCCTCCCGTGGAACCGGCCTGCCCGCTCTCCCGACACAGAGGTACGGACCGGGCCGGGCGGGCGGTTCACCCGGCCCCGGCCGGGGTCCGGTGAACCGCCGGGCGCCCGCGGGCCGTAGGCCCGAGTGCGGTGCGGCCCGAGCCGTCGGGCCCGCCGTCACCGGCGCCGGCGGCGGCGCCGTGAGAGGAGAGCCCCCGTTGAGCGTGGTCCTGGTCGATCGTCCGCCCCGGCGCCCCGGACCGGCGATGCCGGAGGGCGAGCTGCAGTTGCAGGAGCCGCCGGTGCTTCCGGAGGAGCAGAGCGGCATGTCCAACATGATCGCCATGGCGCCGATGGCACTGAGCTCGCTCTCGATGGTGATGATCTTCCTCAACCCGCAGTCCGGCGGCGGCCCGCTCACCTATGTGGCGATGGGCATGATGGGCCTGTCGGCGGTCGGCATGCTGGTGGCCCAGCTGCTGCGCAGCTCCAGCGACCGCAAGCGCCAACTGCGCGGCGAGCGCCGCGACTACCTGCGCTACCTCTCCCAGGTGCGCCGCCAGGTCCGCCGGCACATCGTCAACCAGCGGCTGGCGCTCGCCTGGCGCCACCCGGAGCCGGACTCGCTCGGCTCGCTGGTGCGCACCTCGCGGCTGTGGGAGCGGCGGGCGGCCCACCCGGACTTCGGCGACGTCCGGATCGCCACCGGCTCCCAGCGCCTGGCCGTCAAGCTGGCCCCGCTGGCCACCCAGCCGGTCGAGGACCTGGAGCCGCTGTGCGCGCACGCGCTGCGCCGGTTCATCCACGCCTACGGCTCGATCGCCGACCAGCCGATCGCCGTCCACGTCCGCGGCTACGCCCATGTGCTGCTGCGCTGCGAGCACCCCGCCGAGGACGCCGACCCGGTGGAGGACCCAGACGGCGTGCCCCCCGCGCCCGCCCCGGCGGAGCCCGCCGAGGCCGCCGACCCGGGCCCGGCCCGCGCGCTGGCCCGGGCGGTGATCGCCCAACTGGCGTTCTTCCACGCCCCGGACGAGCTGCGCGTCGCGGCCGCGGTCTCCCCCGCGCTGCGCGCGGAGTGGGCCTGGCTGAAGTGGCTGCCGCACGCGCTGCACCCCACCGAGACGGACGGGGCCGGCCCGGTGCGGCTGGTCGCCGACTCCCTGCTGGAGCTGGAGCAGCTGCTGGGCCCGGAGTTCGCCGACCGGCCGCCGTTCGAGCCGGAGACCCAGCCCGGCCGGGACGAGCCGTTCACCCTGATCGTGCTGGACGGGGTGAAGCTGCCCGCCGGCAGCCGCGCCCTGCTGGCCGGCTACCGCAACGCCGTGCTGCTGGACGTCTCCGGCGCGGTGGAGTGGCAGCACGCGCCGTTCCGGCTGCGGCTGCGGATCACCGGCGACCGGCTGGACCTCGTCGCCGCCGACCGCAACCGGCGCGACGAGGTCACCACGCTCGGCCGTCCCGACGCGCTGAGCCTCCCGGCCGCCCGCCGCTACGCCACCACGCTCGCCCCGTACCGGCTGGGCGACGCGATGGACGTCTCCGAACCGCTCAGCACCGACTTCGACCTCACCTCGCTGCTGGGCGTCAACGACCTCTACCAGCACGACATCGCCCGCAGCTGGGCCGAGCGCCCGCGCGGCCGGCGGCTGCGGGTGCCGATCGGCGTCGGCGCGGACGGCAAGCCGGTGGAGCTCGACCTCAAGGAGTCGGCGCAGGGCGGCATGGGCCCGCACGGCATGCTGATCGGCGCCACCGGCTCCGGCAAGTCCGAGCTGCTGCGCACCCTGGTGCTCGCGCTCGCGCTCACCCACTCCTCGGAGACGCTCAACTTCGTCCTCGTCGACTTCAAGGGCGGCGCGACCTTCCTCGGCCTGGACCGGCTGCCGCACACCTCCGCGGTGATCACCAACCTCGCCGACGAGGCCGCCCTGGTCGACCGGATGCGCGACGCCCTGCACGGCGAGCTGAACCGCCGCCAGGAGCTGCTGCGCTCGGCCGGCAACTACAGCTCGCTGCTGGACTACGAGAACGCGCGGGCCGGCGGCGTCCAGCTGGACCCGCTGCCGACGCTCTTCGTCGTGGTCGACGAGTTCAGCGAACTGCTGTCCGCGCACCGCGACTTCATGGACCTGTTCATCATGATCGGCCGGCTCGGCCGCTCGCTGGGCGTGCACCTGCTGCTCGCCTCCCAGCGGCTGGACGAGGGCCGGATGCACGCCCTGGAGTCCCACCTCTCCTACCGGGTCGGCCTGCGCACCTTCTCCGCCATGGAGAGCCGCGGCGTGCTGGGCGTGCCCGACGCCTACCAGCTGCCCTCCCAGCCCGGCAACGGCATCCTGCGCAGCGACATCGCCACCCTCACCCGGTTCAAGGCCGCGTACGTCTCCGGGCCCTACCGCCGCCGGCGCGGCGCCGTCCAGCAGGCCGCCGTGGCCGGACAGATCGTGCCGTACGGCACCGGGTACGTCGCACCGCGCGACCCCGACCCCGAGGTGCTGGCCGCCGAGGAGGCCCGGGAGGCCGCCGAGGAGGACGCCCCGAACCTGCTGGACCTGGCCGCGGCGCGGATGCTCGACGCCGGCCCGCCGGCCCACCAGGTCTGGCTGCCGCCGCTGGACACCCCGCCCACCCTGGACGAGCTGCTGCCGCCGCTCACCCCCACCGCGCGGCACGGCCTGGCGCCCGACGGCCGCCCCGCGGTCGGCACGCTGACCGTCCCGGTGGGCGTGGTGGACCGCCCGTTCCAGCAGATGCGCGAACTGCTGACCGCCGACCTGTCGGCCGCCGGCGGTCACGTCGGCGTCGCGGGCGGCCCGCAGAGCGGAAAGAGCACCCTGCTGCGGACCCTGATCACCGCCCTGGCGCTCACCCACACGCCGCAGGAGGTCCAGTTCTACTGCCTGGACTTCGGCGGCGGCACGCTCTCCTCGCTGCGCGGGCTGCCGCACGTCGGCGGCGTCACCGGGCGCCACGACCCGGAGCGGATCGGCCGCACCATCGCCGAGGTCAACGGCGTCATCGCGCGCCGCGAGGTGCGCTTCGCGCAGCTGGGCGTCGACTCGATGACGACCTTCCGGCGCCGCAAGGCCGCCGGCGACCCGGAACTCGCCGACGACCGCCACGGCGACGTCTTCCTGGTCATCGACGGCTGGGGCACCCTGCGCCAGGAGTTCATGGAGCTGGTGGCCGCGCTGGCCCCGATCGCCTCCCGCGGCCTCAACTACGGCGTGCACCTCGCCGTCTCGGCGGCCCGCTGGGGCGAGATCACCGCCGGCGTGCGCGACCAGTTCGGCACCCGCTTCGAGCTGCGCCTGGGCGACCCCATCGACTCCATGATCAACATGCGGGCCGCCGAGACCGTCCCCCACAACAGCCCCGGCCGCGGCCTCACCAAGGAGCGGCTGCACTTCCTCGGCGCCCTCCCCCGGATCGACGGCCAGGGTGGCGCCGACGACCTCGCCGACGGCATCGCCGACCTCGTCGACGCCGTCAACGAGCACTGGAGCGGCCCGCGCGCGCCCGAGGTGCGGATGCTGCCGCTGCTGCTGGACTCCACCGCGCTGCCCGCACCCGAGGGCCGGCTGCGGGTCGCCATCGGCCTGGAGGACACCGCGATCGCGCCGCTCTGGCACGACTTCGAGGAGTCGCCCCACCTGCTGGTGGTCGGCGACAGCGAGAGCGGCAAGACCAACCTGCTGCGCCTGCTGATCGACGGGATCACCTCCGCCTACACCCCCGCGGAGGCCCGGATCATGCTCGTCGACTTCCGGCGCGGGCTCTACGAGGCCGTCCCGGAGGAGTACCGGCTCGGCTACGCCGTCTCGGTGGACGTGCTCCGGCAGGTCGTCACGGGCGCGGCCCGCGCCATGGAGGCCCGGCTGCCCGGCGAGGAGATCAGCCCGGCCCGGATGCGGCTGCGCGACTGGTGGACGGGGCCGGAGCTGTTCGTCGTCGTGGACGACTACGACCTCATCCCCGGCGCAATGGGCGCCGGACCGTTCGGCCCGCTGCTCGAACACCTGGCGCAGGGCACCGAACTCGGCCTGCACCTGATCGTCGCCCGCTCGGCGAACGGCGTCGGCCGGGCCTACAGCGACCAGGTGCTGCGCCGGCTCCAGGACGTCAACACGCCGATCACCCTGCTCTCCTGCCCGCCCAGCGAGGGCACGCTGTTCGGCAGCGTCAAGCCGCGCCTGCTGCCGCCCGGGCGCGGCCTGCACATCACCCGGCGCCGGACGGTGCAGGTGCAGACCGGGCTGATGCCGGATCCCGAGCCCGAGCCGGAGTCGGGCTCGGAGTCGGGCTCGGAGTCGCTCGGCTCGGCGGATGCCTGACGGCCGCTCCGGCGGGCGGTGAACCGGGGGCGCGGCGGGGGCCGTACTCCTGAACGATGAGCCTCTCCCGCACCGGTGCGCGCCCCGACGAGCCCGCGCCCCCGGCCGAGCCCCGCCGCCGTTTCGGATTCCGGCGCGGGCCGCAGCGCGCGCTGCCGGCCAGGGGCGCGACCGCCGCGCCCGCGCCCGCAACCGAGCCGGTGCGCCCCGCTCTGCCGGCCACCGTCCCGCGCGCGGTGTCGGCCGCCGCACCGGCCGCCGCACCGGTCCCGGGCCCGTCGGTGCTCCGCGCGGTCGGGCCGCACTTCGTGATCGCCGCGTCCACCGCCCGCGAGGACGAACTGAACGCCGCGATCGGCGCGCTGCGGCCCGTCCCCGACGCCGTGGTGGTGGTCGCCGCCGCCCCCGACTCGGCCAAGGTCCTGCGCGACCGGATGGCCGACCTCGGAGTGATCGCCCGCGCCCGGGGCGCCGCCCACCTGGTGCTCGCCGCCTCCGGACTGGCCGCCCTCGCCCCCAACGGCCGCCGGCCCGCCGAGGTCGTCGCCGAGCGGGCGGGCGTGCCGGTCGTCGCGCCGGACGGCCTGGTGGAGATCACCCCGGCCGGCAACCTCAAGGTCACCGACCCGGCGGGCGCCGTCGAGGCGTCCGCGTGGTGGCGGTGCGAGCCGGGCGAGGCGCCGCGCCGGCTGAACAGCACCATCGGATCCGCCGCTCCGACGCCCGTGGCCGCGTCTGCCGCCACCGTCTCCGCCCCCGCGCCTGCCCCCGCGCCTGCGCCTGGCCCCGCCGCTGTTCGGGGACGGGCCGACGCCGTGCGCGTCCTGCGGCTGCCCGCCGGCTTCTGGCTCTCCGACCCGGCCGACCCGTCCACCACCCCGCTGCCCGACGTCCGGCTCGCCGCCGCGCCGCCCGGCAACGCCGTGGTCCTCATCGGCACCCCGGCCCGACCCGTCCTGCTCCCCGAGGACTTCGCCGAGGCCGTGCTCGCCCTGCCGCTCGGCGCCGACCGCCCCCTGGTCAGCGCCCCCTGGGCGGCCCCCGACCAACTCGCCGCCCTCACCGGCGCACTCGCCGCCCGCACGGCCCGGCCGGTGCAGGCCGCCATCGGCCTGCCCGTGCTCGGCCCCGGCGGCCCCACCTCCCGGATCCTGGACCGCAACGGCCGCGCCGGCTGGGAGCCCTTCCTGCTGCGCTTGGCCACCGCCCCCGGTGCCCCGACCAGTCCCGCCGCCTGGCGCAACGGCGGCGCCGACTGGCGCACCGACGGGCCCGCCGTCTTCCGGGCGTTCCCGTACTGGGCGCTGGAGGCCGTCCCCGCCGGCCTCTGGCTGCGCCCCGAACCCCCGCACGTCCTCACCCCGCGCTTCCGGCGCCCCGAGGCGGCCCGCCCGCTGCTGATCGTCGGGGAACGCGACCGCCCGGTGCCGGCCGACGCCTTCGAGGAACTCGGCACCCTCCTGGACCGCCTCCCGGCCGCCGGCGCCGAGGGATTCGGCCTGCTGGTCCACGGCCTGCTGGAGCCCGCCGCCGAACGCGTCGGCCGCTTCGTCGCGCGGATGCACGAGTTGGAGTGGCTCGGCGCGGAGCAGCCGCTGAACGGCCCGCCCTCCGTGGCGCCGGTGTCCTACGGCATCGGCCGCCCGACGGCCGCCCCGCCGCGTCCCGACGCGCGCGCCGAACTCCCGGCCCCGGTCCCCGTCCCTGTCTCTGCCCCTGCCCCTGCCCTGGAACCCGCCTCCGCCCCCGAACCCGAGCCCGAGCCCGAGGCGCGGCCGGTCCCCCTCCCCACCCCCGTCCGCGCCACCGCCGACCCCACCACCGCCACCGTCACCAGCCCGCCCCGCCGCACCCCTGCAGTCGCCACCGCTGCCGCTGCCACCGCTGCCACCGCCACTGCCGGTGGCGACCCCCGACCGGCCCGCACCCCGGACGTCCCTCCCGCCGAACCGGCCGCTCCCCTCCCGCCCCCGCCCTCCCCTACTCCTCCCTCTCCCCCTTCCCCTTCCCCTCCCGCTCCCCCTTCCGCTGCCTCTCCTCCCCCGCCCTCCACCACCGCCCGCGCCTTCGGCCCCGACGACTGCCCGCCACCGGTGACCGCGACCGCCCCCGCCGAACGCGACGCCGTCCGCGCCCTGCTCGGCGACCACTACCACCGCTGCACCGGTCGCCTGGAGCAGCTCGCCACCCGGCTCCCGGGCCTGCGCTCCACCTCCCAGGACGACTTCAAGCCCGACCTCGCCGCCGTCCTGCTCCACCACACCGACACCGGCGTCCCCACCACCCGCGCCGACCTGGTGGCCGCCGCCCGCTCCGCCGACCCCGCCCTCCAGCCCTTCCTCCACTGCCTCGGCGCCGGCCTGCGCCGTCTCCCGAGCCACCACGGCGCCGTCCTCCTCGCCGCCGACCCCGCCCTGGCCCCGGAGTCGGTCCTGCCCCACTACCCCACCGGCCGCCAGTTCCGCGAACCCGCACCACTGGCCGGCCTGACCGCCCCGGGCTCCGAACTCCCGGGCTCCTCCGTGGAATTCCTGATCTGGTCCGCCACCGGCCGCCGCACCTCCGTCTTCGACACCACCGACGGCCCCGCCCAGGCCGTCTTCCCCCCGGGCACCGCGTTCACCGTCGTCGGTGTGGTCCCCGCCGACGACGACCGCCCGGCCTGCGTCCTCCTCCGCGAGTCCGGCGGCGACCCCTCCGAACGCAACCGCAACGCCCTCTCCCGCCTCCGCGCCTGGCTCGAACGCCGCGCCGCCATCCCCGCCCCCGAACGCCCCCGCACCGACACCCCCACCCACTTCCACCTCACCCCGGGCCTCACCTTCGACACCCCCGCCCCCGCCCCCGCCTGACCGGCGGCCTTCCCGGGTGGGCCGAACCGGTCACATGAACGACGGCCACCGGTCGGCGGCCCACTCCCGCCAGTCCGCCCAGCCCGGGGGCGGGCCGGTGCCCCCGCGGCCTCCCAGCTCCGCCGCGTCGGGCTCCTCGAAGTGGGCCCGCCCGTGCAGGATGTCGGCCTCGGTCATCGGGAACGTCTCCGCCGGGGCGTTCGCCCGGCGGTGGGCGATCCGCCTGCGCTGGGTCTCGTCGTCCACCGGCAGATAGACCATGCGGAAGCACGCGTCCTCGGACTCGACCAGCCACCGGATCGCGGACCGCTCGTCCCGGGACCAACAGCCGTAGTCCAGCACCACGTTCGTCCCCAGCCTGACCGCCTCCAGGGCGAGCCAGAGCATGCGCCCTTCCAGCACGTCGCGTTTCCCGTCCGCCTCGGCCGACCCGAACAGGGGGATCATCCAGTCGTCGGGCGTCAGACGCAGCGCGCCGTGCTCCTCGGCGAGCTGCCCGGCCTTCGTGGTCTTCCCGGCCCCGGGCAGGCCGACCATCAGGAACAACGTGGTCACCCGCAGATCGTGCCAGGGAAGCCGGACGGACGACCAGCTTGTTGATGCCCGGGTAGGCTCCGCAGCCATGACTCCAGCCCGGCTGACCGGCCCCCGCCTGGCGGTGCGCGAGGTCGAAGCCGAGGACGCGGACGGCCTCCCGGCCGTCTACGGCGACGCCGCGGCCACCCGGCACCTCGGCTTCGAGCCCCACAGCCGTGAGCAGGTCGAGGCGGTCGTCGATCGGTCCATCGCGTCGGCGTAGGCCGTTCCGAGGGCCGAGTACTGTCTGGCGGTCACCCGCCTCGGCGGGCACGGGCCGATCGGCTTCGCCCGGCCGGCCACCGAACCACAGCAGGCCGCCACCGTCGGGTTCGCCCTCCACCCGGGCGAACGGGGGCGGGGCCTGGGCCCTAGAGGGCCTGGGCACCGAGACCGCCCGTCTGCTGTGCTCGCTCTGCTCCGACGTCCTCGGCCTCCACTGCGTCCGGGCCACCCGGTCGCCGCGCAACGAGGCGTCAGCGCGGACGCTGCTGTGCACGCACATGACCGAGGAAGGCCGGATCCGCGACCACGTCCTCGTTCGCGGCGCCTGGCGTGACTCGACCACCTGCTCGATCCTGGAGCACGAGTGGACGCCGGTCGGCGGCCCCGCCGGGGAGGCGGGGTGACCTCCTGCTCGGCTACCGGCCGCTCGCCCATGCCTCGGCGGTGGTCGCCTCGGCCGGGAGTACGCGGCCGGTGGGAAGGTGGGTGCGGGCCGCCGGGACGAGGGGTGCGGCCGGCTCGGGTCGTGTCGCCGGGACGGCGGGGATCGCAGAGACCGCAGGGACCGCAGAGACCGCAGGGACTGCGGAAGTCCGCCGGAGTGCGCCGAGGTCCGTGCCGGAGGTGGTGCGCAGGCCGCCGCGTACGGCTGGGCCCAGGCCCTCCGCGGGGGACGGTGCGCCGGACGGGCGTTCGGCGACGGTGGCCGACAGACGGAGGATGAAGTTGCGTTCGGTCGGGTCGCCACCCGGCCAGTCGCAGTCCTTGCTGCGCACGATCCGGCTGCGCAGGCCGCCCGGCGAAGTCTGCCACGGGTAGGGCAGCACCCGGATGTTGGGACGCCAGCCGACACCGGGGGCGCAGTGCTGGAGCTCCAGCTCCCACTCGTCCGCGCCGACGTCCAGCGAGGCTCCGATCCGGCCCTCCAGCACGAGGGTGCCGTACGGGGTCCGCGCCACCGCGCGCTGCTCGTAGTAGGCGTCCTTGTCGAGGACCGTGATCCGCAGCGGCCCGTTCATTCGCAGCATGATCGCCCTTCCCGGCGGTCGAAGCACGCGGCACCGACACGGCCCCGCATCCTGGTCGACGGGCGGCGCGGCGTCCGGGTTCACCGCCGTACGACCGGCGACCGCCCGGTGAACCGAACACCGGGTCCGGGCCGTTGACCACCCGTGGGAGGTGCCCGGTCGTCGCCCGAGCGGCGGCCGGGCAAGGTGTTCCGGGTTCCGGCCGGATGTCTGTTCGGGCAGGACGGCACTCCCGATCGCGCACACCTCCCGCGCCTCCGGCCATCCGCGCCGCCCGGGCGAGCGGCGCCCGCGCGAGCAGGCCGCACCGCCGGGCCCGACGGTGCCGCAGACCCCGAGACCTCGTCCGGCCGCCGTACAAGAGGTGCCCGGCCCGAACGGCGCCCTCGTTTGCACCCGGAAGACACCGACCCGGCGGCGCCCCTGCCGCCCCGCGCCGCAACCGGCCGGCGCCCGGCGCCGTCCATGGCGGATGAACGCGCCCGTCGGGCCCGCCACCGCCGTGCCGGCGGACCGCCCCCGTCCACCGCGCGGACCGGCGGCTCCATACACGGTCTCGGAAACTGTGCACTGAACGTCACAAACCGCACGTTCGGCCTGGCTAGACTGCGCCCCGCACAGGGTGGAGCCCCTCATCCACCCGCTCTCACCAGGGAGGATCCGTGTTCGTTCGGCTGCTGGGCCCGGTGGAGCTCCAGGCCGCCGACGGTCGGTCCGTCGAGCCCGCCGCCGCCAAGCGGCGCGCCACGCTGGCCCTGCTGGCGCTCGAACTCGGCCGCACCGTCCCGATCGAGCGGTTCTTCGAACTGCTGTGGGGCGACGAGCCTCCGGCGCAGGCGCGGGCCGCGTTGCAGGGCCACATAGCGGCGCTGCGGAAGCTGATCGCCGGTTCCGGCCTCGTCCTGTCGACCCGGTCGCCGGGCTACCGGCTGGACGGTCCGGCGGATGCGGTCGACGCGTCGCTGTTCGAACAGCTGGTGACCCGCGCCGGGGCGGAGGACTCCCCGGGCGGCGACCGGGCGGCGGCGGCGCTGCTGGGCCGGGCGCTCGACCTGTGGAACGGTCCCACCGCCCTGGCCGGTCTGCCGGACACCGACCTCAGGGACGCGCTGGCGGACCGTCTGCGGCGTGGCCGGGCCGTGGCGCTGGAGGCCTGGGCGGAACGGCTGCTGCGGCTCGGCCTGGGTGCGGAGGCGGTGGCCGGTCTCGACCGGGCGCTGGAGTCCGACCCGTTGAACGAGCAGCTGGCCGCCGTACTGGTGCTCTGCCTGACCCAGGCCGGGCGCCCCCGGGACGCCGTCGACGCCTACCACCGCACCCGGCGACGGCTGGCCGCGGAGCTCGGGGTCGGTCCGGGCAGCGCGCTGCGGTCGGCGGCGTCCGGCGTCCGCACCGGCGAGCCGGCGCAGCGGCGCCCCCTGGCGCGCGCCGTGGTTCCCGGCGGCCTCATCGGCCGGCCGGGCCCCGCCGCACCGGTCGCGCCCGCCGTCCGGCCCGCCGCGGTGCTCCCGTTCGCGAGCTGCAAGCCCACCCCTCGCCCGGCGGCGTCCCGCCCGTCCGCCGTCGCCGCCTCCGCCACCTCCGCCGTTGCCGCCCGGGTGCCCGCCCGGACGGACGGGGACGCGCCGCGCCCGGTGGCCGCCGAGGTGCGCTCCCCCCGCGGCCCCATGCCCATGCCCATCCCCGCGCCCATCCCCGACCAGCTCCCGCGCTCGCCCGCCGGATTCGTCGGCAGGTCGCGCGAACTCGGCTGGCTCGGTGACCGGTTGCCGAGCAGCGCACACCCCGGCGGCTCCGCCGGCATCGCCGTCCTGGTCGGCCCGGCCGGCAGCGGCAAGACCGCCACCGCCCTCCAGTGGGCGCACGACACGGCCGCCGGCTATCCGGACGGGCGGCTCTTCGCCGACCTGAACGGCTTCGGCCCCGGCGGTCCCGCCGACCCGGCCACCGTGCTCGGCCGGTTCCTGCGCGCCCTCGGCGTTCCGGCGGCCGAGCTGCCCGAGGACCGGCCGGCCCGCGCCGCCCTCTACCGGTCGCTCAGCCGTGACCGCCGCCTCCTGGTGGTGCTGGACGACGTCCGCGACACGGCCGGCCTCGCCGATCTGCTACCGGCCGGCCCCGGTTGCGCGACGGTGGTCACCAGCCGGCGCACCCTGGAGGACCTGGTGGTCAGCGAGGGCGCCGCCGTGCTGCGCCTCGGCCCGCTCCCCGGCCCCGACGCCCGCCGCCTGCTGGAGCAACTGCTCGGCCGCACCCGGGTCGACGCCGAACCGGAGGCCACCGACCGGCTGGCCGAGCTCTGCGGCGGGCTGCCGCTCGCCCTGCGGATCGCCGCCGCCAGGCTCGCCACCCGCCCGGGCTGGGCGATCGCCGACCTGGTGCCCGAACTCGCCGACGAGCGCACCAGATTGCACGCCCTGGACACCCGGGGGGCCACCAGCCTGCGCGCCGCCTTCGATCTGACGCTACGTCACATCCCGGATACCGCAACGCACCTGCTGGCCCTGCTGGCCGTCCACCCGGGCGCCGAGACCGACGTCCCGGCGGCCGCCGCGCTGCTCGGCGCGGGCCCCGCCGAGGCCCGCGACGCGCTCGCCGTGCTCGCCGCGCACCACCTGCTCACCGAGGTCTCCCCGGGCCGCTACCGCCGCTGCGACCTGGTCCGCCTGTACGGCGCCGAACTCCTCGACGGGCGGCCCACGACCGAGCGGACCGCGGCGACCGCCGCGCTGGCCGACCACTACCTGACGACGGTGGCCCACGGCGCCGCCGTGATCCAGCCCGCCGCCGGGGACACCCCCCGCGCGGGCCGTCCGCGCTTCCCCTCCGTCCGCTCGATCCTGGACTGGTTCCAGGCCGAGGAGCCCGCCGTCCGCGGCCTGGTCGCCGCCGCCTCCGAGGGCGGCGACCCCGACCGCGCCTGGCGGCTCGCCTACCGCGCGGACGGCCTCTACTACAGCGTCGGCCGCCGCGCCGACCGGCTGGCCTGCCTGCGGACCGGGCTCGACGCCGCCGACCGCACCGGCGACCCGGCGGCCGTCGCCGCGATGGAGGCCGTGACCGCCCGCGCCCTGAGCGCCCTGCGCGGCCGGGGCCGGGCGGCGGAGGCCCACCGGCTGGCCCGCCGCGCGGTCGACCGCACCTCGGGCAGCGCGGACACCGTCCGGGTGCAGGCACTCACCGTGCTGGCCGTCACCACGGCCGCCGGCGGCCGGCCGGCCGAGGCGGTCCGGCTCGGCGAGCAGGCGATCGCCCTCGCGGAGGCGCACGGCCACGCCGAGCACGCCCCCTACGCGCTCAGCAACACCGCCGGTCTCTACGGCCTCGCCGGTGAACCGGCGCGCGCGCTGGAGCGCGCCCGGGAGGCCCGCGCGCTGCTCGCCGAGCACCCGTTAGCGGTCTTCCACCTCTCCGCGATGATCAACGAGGCCCACGCCCTCCAACTGCTCGGCCGCTGGACGGAGGCCGAGGAGGCCTGGCGGCAGACGGCGGAGCGCTGCCGCTCCGCGGGCGCCGTCCATCTGCACGCGGTCGCCGAACGCCACTTCGCCGAGTTCCTGCTGGCCACCGGCCGCGCCCCGGAGGCCGTCGGCACCCTGCACGCCGCCCGCGGGCTGTACGGACGGCTCGGCGACACCACGACCGTCCGCGAACTGGACGAACGGCTGGCAGCGCTAGCCGGCTGAGCGACGCCCGGGGTCCGGGTCGCCCGCACCCGCCCCGGGCCCGCCCGACAGGTCCGCCGTCAGCAGCGCCACGCCGTCCTCGCCGAAACGGTGCAGCAGCAGCGCCACCCACTCCACCGCCTGCGCCCGCTCCAACGGCGTCCAGCGCGCCGCCGACGGGTGCTCGTCGACGACCAGCGCCTCGGCGATCGCCCGCAGCCCGTCCGGGACCGCCGTCCGCGGCCCGCGCCGCCCCAGGCCGTCGACGGCCAGCCGCCGGGCGGCCGCGACCACCACCGCCCCGTCGGCCGGCGGCACCGCCCAGCCCCCGCCCGGCAGGTCGTTGCCGTCCTCGCCGCCGTCATCGCCGACACCGCCGTCACCGCCGGGCCGCTCGGCGGCGAGCCACCCCGCCACCAGCTCCCGGATGCCCGCCTCGCCCGCCGTCTCCGCCATGGCGGCCAGCTTGCCAGGCCCGCGCCTCGTGGTCATCACCGTCATGGTGACGAGTACGGCTGTCGCCCCGCCCCGCGTTCACCGCCGGCCTCAAAGGCGGCGGCGCGGGGGGTAGCATCGCCGCATGACCTCGTACTGGCACGTCGTGCTGCCACCGCTGTCCGCCTGACCGGGCGCACACACCGGCACGCCTGATCCCGCGCCCCCGGCCGGCCCGCAGCGGCCCCGGGGTTCCGTGTCGTGCGCCCGTTCCGAATCCAGTCCGCCTGCCGGAATCCCGGAATTCGACAACGGAAGTCCACGACTGTGCCGAACCGCACCGCCACGCCCGCATCCGCGCCCGCAGCCACATCCGCGCCCGCCCCCGCCCCCGAGCGCCCCGGCGCCCTCGCCGGCCCGCTGCCCGTCCTCGCCGCCGCCGTGCTCTGGGGCACCACCGGCACGGCCGGCTCGCTCGCCCCCGCCGGCACCCCGGCCGCCGCCATCGGCTGCGCCGGACTGGCCCTCGGCGGGCTGCTGCTCCTGCTGTCCGACCGCACCGCCCGCTCGCTGCCCAGGACGTGCCCGCCCCGCGACCGGCGGCTGCTGCTCCTGGGCGCCGTCGCCGTGGCCGGGTACCCGGTCACCTTCTACCCCGCCGTGGCCCGTACGGGCGTGGCGGTCGCCACCGTGATCGCGCTGGGCAGCGCGCCCGTCTTCACCGGCCTGCTGGCCTGGCTCACCGGCGGCCCCCGGCCCACCGCCCGCTGGACGTTCGCCACCTCGACCGCGGTGCTCGGCTGCACCCTGCTGGTGCTCGGCCCGCAACTCGGCGACGGCGGCACGCCGATGGACCTCCCCGGCGTCCTGCTGGCGGCCCTCGCCGGGCTCTCCTACGCGGTGTACTCGCTGGTCGGCGGCCGGCTGATCGCCCAGGGCCACCCGTCCGCCGGGGTGATGGGCGCGATGTTCGGCGCGGGCGCCGTACTCGTCCTGCCCGTACTCCTGCTCGGCGGCGTCCACTGGCTCGCCACCCCGCGCGGCGCACTCGTGGTGCTGCACCTGGGCGTGGTCACCACCTTCCTCGCCTACCGCCTCTTCGGCCGCGGCCTGCGCCACACCTCGGCCCAGACGGCCACCACCCTCACCCTGGCCGAACCCGCGGTCGCCGCCGCCCTCGGCGTCGCAGCCCTCGACGAACGCCTCCCCACCCCCTCCTGGACCGGCCTCGCCATCCTCACCCTCGCCCTGACCCTCCTCACCACCCCCCACCGCCGCTGAGCCCCCCACCGACCACCACCCCCGCGCCGACCCAAGGGAATCTACGCGCATAGACTGCCTCCAGTGCGCCACGTCGGGATCCAAAAGTCGGCCCCGCCGACTTCCCACTCCACCGCCACGCGCAAATGGCCCGAAGCCGGCAACTCGCGGGCGGGATCCAAAAGTCGGCTCCATCGACTTCCCACTCCAGCCACACACCAAAACCACCACACCCCGCAATCAACCAGGCCGCCGACCCCTCGAACCACCAAAGGCATCTACGCGCATAGAATCGGCCCGGCGAGCCCAGGCAGGATCCAAAAGTCGGCCCCGCCGACTTCCCACTCCAGCTATACGCCGGAACCACCGCGACCCACGATCAACCAGGCCGACTGACCCTCACTCGACCCTCCCACACCAAGCGATCTACGCGCATAGACTCCACCTGGCAAGCCCGGGCGGGATCCAGAAGTCGACCCCGCCGACTTCCCACTCCAGCCCCATACCGAAACCACCACACCCCGCAATCAACCAGGCCGCCGACCCTCGAACCACCAAGGGCGTCTACGCGCATAGAACCGGCTGGCAAACCCGGGCAGGATCCAAAAGTCGGCCCTGCCGACTTCCCACTCCGGCCACACGCCGGAACCACCGCAACCCACGATCAACCAAGGCGGCCGGCCCCGCTCAATCGGAACCACCCCAGCCTTCTACGCGCATAGAATTGGCCCGGCGAACCGAGCATGGATTCAAAAGTCGAGCCCGCCGACTTCCCACTCCATCGCCGCACGCGGATGAACGGCCACCGGCAGCTCGCGGGCGGGGTTCAGAAGTGGGATCCGCCGACTGCCTGCCAGTCCGGGGCAGCCTCTTCGCCGGTCGCTCGATCGTTCGTCCGGGGCTGGGAGAACCCGGCCGGCTGGGCCGACCGCGCGCCTTTCACCTCCGCGGCCAGGCCCCCTCACTCATCCAGGGCGACGAGGCGGCGGGCCAGCGCCGGGTTGGGGTGGCCCTCGGCGGTGTGCAGGGCGAGGGCTCGGCGCCAGTGGTCGGCGGCTTCGTCGCGGCGGCCGAGTTCGGCGAGGAGGGCGCCGTTGAAGTCGAGGGCGAGCAGGGTGAGGCGGGTGTCGTGGTGCTTCTCGGCGAAGGCGAGGGCCTCGCACGACGCGCCGAGGGCCTCCTCGACCCGGCCGAGGACACGGAGGGCCTCGGCGCGGCTGAAGCGGAGGGTGCCGTGGAGCGGGTCGCCGGGGTGGTCGCGGAGGAGGTCGAGGGCGCGGTCGGTGTAGGCGAGACCGCGCTCCGCCTCCCCCACCCGGTGCAGGCAGTGGGCGAGGTGGTCCAGGGCGCGGGCGGTCGACGGGCCATCGCCGCCGGCCTCGCAGGACGCGACGACGCGCTCCAGTACGGCGATCGCCTCGTAGCCGCGGCCGGACGCGGCGAGGGTGCCTGCGAGCGCGGTGAGGCAGCGGTCGCGGACGGCGGTGTCCGCAGTCTCCGCGGCGTCCGCGACAGCCTGTCCGGCGACGGCCGCGGCCTCGGTGAAGCGCTTGCGGGAGACCAGGGCGAGGCCGAGGTCGGTCCGCAGCCGGAGCCGGGCGGCCCGGTCCCCGAGCCGTTCGGCCGCGGCCAGGCCTTCCCGGGCGAGTTCCTCCCACTCGTCCAGGTGGGCGCCGTCCTGGTAGTGCAGCGGCCCGCAGCCGTGGGCGAGCCGCCAGACCTCGGCGTCGAGGCCGTGCGCGGCACCGGCGCGGGCCAGGGCAGCCAGGGCGGGCCGCGCACGACGGAACCACGCCACGGCGTCCCCCTGGTCCGCCGTGTCGTAGGTGCTGTCGGGGCCCTCGGCGACGGAGGCGGCCTCGGCGCTGTCCGCCCAGCAGCCGAGCAACCGGCCCAACGCGGCGGCCCGTTCGACAGCCGGGAGCGCGGCGGCGAGTTCGGCCGCGTACCGGCGCACCGGGCCCGGCCGACCGTACCGCCCCGGACCGTCCGACTCGGCGAACCGGGCGGCGGCGAGCCCCGCGAGCAGGTCGCGCGCCCGGGAGGCCGGCACCTCGCCGAGCGCGGCGACGTCCCGCTCGTCGATGCCCGCGCCGGGGAGCAGCCCGGTCAGCGCGAGGACCCTCGCAGCCTCGCCGCGCAGCGTCCTCCGCCCGACCCGGAGTGCGGCCGCCACTCCGTCGGAACCCTTCCCCCGCTCCTCTGCCAGTTCCGCCACCACCGCCGCGACGCCCCCGCCGCCCGCCGCGATCCTGGCGCCCACCAGGCCGACGGCGAGCGGCAGTTGGTCGCAGAGCCCGACCAGCCGGGCGGCGGCCTCCGGTTCCCTCGCGATCCGCCCGGCCCCGGCCGTGGCGGCGAGCAGGCCGACCGCCTCGGCGGGGGCGAGGGCGCCGAGCGGCAGCGGGACGGCGCCCTGGCGGGCCACCAGCTCGGCGGTGAGCCGGGCTCGGCCGGTGACCAGGACCAGCACCCCGGGATGGCCGGGCAGCAGCGCCTCGACCTGCTCGGCGGAGCCGGCGTCGTCCAGCAGGAGCAGCATCCGACGCCCGGCGGTCAACGCCCGCAGCAGGGCGGCACGTTCGGCGTCGCCACCCGGAAGCTCGGCCGCGCCGAGGGCGCGCAGCAGCGCGGCCAGGGCGGCGGAGGGGGTGAGCGGGGCGGTGTCGTCTCCGTGGAGGCCGTCTCCGTGCAGGCCGTCTCCATGCAGGCCGTCTCCGTGGAGATCGACGGTGTGGCGGCCGTCGGGGAAGCGGTCGGCGCGGCGGTCCGCCCAGGCGTGGGCGAGGCGGGTCTTGCCGACGCCGGCGGGGCCGGTGAGCAGCAGAGGGCGGCCGTCGGCGGTGGCCACGGCCGCGTCCAGGCGGGCGAGTTCACCGGCACGGCCGATGAACGAGAACGATTCGCGGGCGAGTTCGCCCTCCGCACCCGATTCCCGCGACGGCCCGGGCCGTTCGAGGCACCGGGCGAGCAGCGCGGCGGTGGTCCTCCGGCGCGGTTCGGCGGCCAGCAGCGCCCTCAACTGGGCCACCACCTCCGGCATTCGGCCATCAGGGTCGTCACGCCGGGCGAGCGTCTCGACCGCCAGCCGCTCGACGGCCCGCCAGCGGGCGACGGTCAGCCGCGGCCCGGCCTCGGCGGCGAGCCGGGCGGAGCCGCACCTGTCGAGGGCGGGCCCGCGCCAGAGGGCGAGCGCGGTGTGCAGCAGACCGGCGGCATCGGTGGCCGCTTCGCCGTAGGCGGCGGCGCAGAGCCGCTCGAAGCGGTGCGCGTCGACGGCGTCCGGGTGGCCGAGCAGGGCGTAGCCGGAGCCCCGGCCGACCAGGTGGAGGCCGTCCGGGTCCTCGGGTATGGAACCGGCCGGGGACGCACCCTCGGCGGCGGCCGCGAGCAGCCGGCGCACGGCGGTGACGTGGCCCTGGAGCGCGGAGCGCGCGGCGGCGGGCGGGGAGGAACCCCAGAGCAGGCCGGTCAGCCGCTCGGCCGGGACGGTCCGGCCGAGGTCGAGGGCGAGGGCGGCGAGCAGCGCGCGCCGTTTCGGTCCGGGTTGCGGCACGGCCCTGCCGCGGTCGTCCTGGAGCTCGAACCGTCCGAGCAGATTGATGCGCACTGCCGCTCCCCACCGCGTTCCGATCAGTCGATCAGGGTGAGAGCATAGGGAATGTCTGGATTGGTCCACACCTTTCCTGGTGAGCGCCCGTTGTCCCGAACTGCGCCGCCCCTCACGCAACATGACGAACCGTCGGAAACGCCAGCCACTCGACTGGTGCCGCCCACGACGCGGCCACCGTCCCGGAGGCCCGGGCCGGCAGGTCTCCAACCCCAACCCCGTGGCACGGAGGAACCCGTGCCCGGCGAGGCGCCCAGAGCGAGGCGGCGGGCGGTGACCCGGCCCGGGCCGAGACCGAAAGCGGAATCACCACTCGTCCCACGCGCCCACCGACGCAGCCGCGACCTCCCCGGCCGTCGCCCGCGTCGGACTCCTGAACTCGGCCTTGAAACGGCTACCCGAAGACCGCCACCCGTCCGCCACCATCGTCGCCGCAACCTCGGCGGGCCCGCCGGGGCGCGGGCCGACCCGGCCGCCGACGAGGGCACCCACCGCCCCACCCCGCCTACCACCCGAAGCCACCCCAGGTCAGGACGTCTCCAACCCCAACCCCGTGGCACGGAAGAAGCCGCGCCCGGCGAGCTGCCGCGAGGCACCGAGGGCGAGGCGACGGGCGGTGACCCGGCCCGGGCCGAGACCGTAACCGGAGTCACCGCTGATCCCACGCGCCGCCAACTCGGCAGCGATCAACCCGGCGACCTCCCCGGCCGTCGCCCGCGTCGGACTCCTGAACTCGGCCTTGAAACGGCTACCCGAAGGCTGCCACCCGTCCGCCGCCATCGCCGCCGCGACCTCGGCGGGCTCGCCGGGGCGCGGGCCGACCCGCAGCAGTACGCCCTTCTCGGTGCTGTAGGCGACCGAGAGGCCGCCGCTGATCTGGGGCGCGGCGATGGCGAAGGTGACGTTCTCGCCCGGCCGCTGGACCGGCAGTTGCTCGATCCACGCCGCCAGCAGGCACTCCAGCCCCTCCCGCAGGTGCGGCAGCGTCAGCGCGAGCCGCCCGCCCGGCAGGACGTCCGCCGTGCCGCCGGGCGCCTGGTGAGGGAGGTGCAGCTGCCAGCTGTACCGCAGCAGCGGGAAGTCGCTGGGCCCGTCGGAGCCGGTCGGCCCGCCGTACTCGAAGGCGATGCGCTCGCCCTCCTCCAACTCCGCGGCCGGTTCGGTCTCCAGGCGGATCCGCCGCCCCTCGCAGAGCAGCCGCAGCACCCGGCCGTCCTCGCCGGCCTCGCGCCAGCGGACGTCCGGGCCGTCGGGGCCGCCGCCGAACAGGGTGGGCTCGCCGAGGACGGCGCAGACCGCCCGGAAGACCTCGCCGAACACCGCCCGCCGGTGCTCCAGCGTCAGTGGCAGATCGTCGAACCGGTGCAGGTCGAGGACGTCGTAGGTGTCCTCGGGGCCGGGGCGCACGAAGGACACCCGGGTGGCGAAGGACGGCGCGAACACCTGGTCCCCGGTCCGGATGTCGGCGTAGCCGTCCCCGAATTCGACCCGCAGTCCGGGGTGTTCGGCGGCGATCCGGCGGACCGTCCCGACCGGCAGGAACCCGCCGGGCGCGTCGTGCAGCGCGGGGACGAACGCGGCCACCACCGCGGGCAGGTCGGGGCGGGCGTGCCGGACCTCGACGACGTGCGGCTGGATCGCGATCCAGGCGCGGCGGTCGTTGGCCTGGAGCAGCATGGTGCGCCCGGCGGACTGCCAGCGCAGCCCGAAGCCGTCGGCGGCGGTCGGCACGGCGGTGGGCGAGCCGATCCCGCGCAGCGCCTCGGAGAGGGTGCGCAGCGCGGTGCGCCGCTCCTGCTCGGGGGTCGGCAGCCGGAAGTCGAGCAGCGGGACCCAGGCCCGCCGGTAGCGGTCGGACTTCGGCGCGGTGGCGCCGAAGAAGAGCTCCGCGCCGAGCGGCCAGTGGAGATCGGCCTGGAGGCCGACGACCAGCAGGTCCTGGAGGTCCCGGCGGATCCTCCAGCCGGGCCGGGCCTCGACCAGCCGCTCCACGTCCGCCCTGGTCCAGCAGCCGTCGAGGTCGTGCAGGGTGCGGACCAGCTCGACAATGGTGGGCAGGTCGGCGACCCAGGCGACGGCGCTCGCGGCGTTCTCGGCGTTCTCGGCGTTCATGCGGACGATCCTCGCAGCGGCCACTGACAACCACCGCTCAGTGCACCCGCACGTCCTGACCGTCGATCACCAGGACCTGCCCGTCGCGCAGCACGAGGTGCGGGGTGCCGTCGGCGCGGTAGCCGGCGGCGACCCGGCCGAGGGCCGCCGTGCCGGGGTGGTCGGGCGAGTCGACGTGCGGCACCACGGCGTGGTCGAGGACGCCGAGGCCCTCCCAGACCGCGGGCTCGCCGTAGGTCTCGGGGACCACGCGCGGGTCGTCGCAGTGGTCGAGGCCGCGCAGGCTCGGGGCGAGCAGGCAGGGGGCGGCGCTGTACCCGGCGTACACCAGCGCGTCGAGGCGCAGCAGGTCGAGCAGCGCCGCGTCCGCGCCGGACCGGGCGAGGGCGTAGCGCAGCATGAACACGTTGCCGCCCCGGAGCCGGACCGCCGGGAAGCGGGCGAGTGCCCGCCCGACCTCGGCGGCGGGGCGGTCGAAGTGCTCCCGCAGGTCGAACTCCACGGGCCGCAGCCCGATCCCGCCGAGCGCGTCGAACTCGCGCCGCACACCGGCGAGTCCGGCCGCCTCCGGTTCGGCGTCCATGGCGTTGGCGATCACCGCGATCCGGGCCGGGCCCGGTCCGCCGAGCAGCGCGAGCAGCCGGTCCGGGTGGTCGCCCAGACGGAAGGAGGAGAGATACAGGCGCATCGACGGAGGCCGGACGCTACGACGCTAGGCCCCGACCTCCCCGTCGATCGCCTCGCGCAGGAGGTCGGCGTGCCCGTTGTGCCGCGCGTACTCGTGGATCAGGTGGAGCATCACCATCCGCAGCGACACCTCCGCCTTCCAGCGCGGCTGGTACCCGGTGACCTCCAGCGACTCCGCCTCCCGCTCGATCCGCCGGGCGTGCGCCACCTCCGCCTCCCAGGCCTCGAACGCCTCGGCCCGGTCGGCGCCGGTCGCGTCGTACGCGGCCTGGTAGTCGCCCTCCGGCGACCAGAACAGCGGCACGTCCTCCCCGGCGATCACCCGCCGGAACCAGGTCCGCTCGACCTCCGCCATGTGGCGCACCAGGCCGAGGAGCGTCAGCGTCGACGGCGGACTGGACCGCAGCCGCAACTGTTCGTCCGTCAACCCGGCGCACTTCATCGCCAGCGTCCCGCGGTGGAAGTCCAGGAACGCCCGCAGCGTCTCCCGCTCACCACCGGTCAGCGGCGGGGCGACCCGCCCGTCCCCCGTGTCCATCCCCATGACGCTCCCCGTCTCCCCGCGTTACCCGCGTTACCCGCGTCCCTGTGCACATGTGCACCTGTGTCCCCGTGTCCGAACGACCGGGGCGCCCAGTCTCGCAGCCCGGCCGGCCGTCGCGCCGGTCATTTTCCCCGGCCCGCCGGTGTGCCTCGCGCGGGTGTCGCCGGTACGTTCCACATCGCGTACGGCGATAGGGTGCGGGAGCGACGGAGCTGAAGTCACCACCGTAAGCATGCTCATCATCCCGTATCACTCACAACCCGATTGGCCTGCGCGTTGTCGCGCGAAACCACTTCCTTCGGGTAGTTCCGTCCTAGGCATGTTTGGGTACGTACAGCGGCGCGCGCCCGCGGGAGACCCCGGAGCACCGGTCCTCCCGCCCGTCGCCGCCCCCATCGGCCGCCGCCACTACACACGAGGAGCCCGAGCGAGCCATGAGCCAGGACCGCATCCCCGGACCGGTACGCCAGACCTACGGCGCCGACGATCTGTCACGGGCCGCCAGCTTCGGCGGCGGATTCATCAACTTCGGTGACTGGAGCGGCATCCGCACCACCGCGCCCACCATCGAGGACCGGGTGCGCAGCCAGGAGGACCTCTACCGCCGGGTGCTGCGCGCCTTCCCCGGGCCGCGGGAGTCGCTGCGGCTGGGCGAGGTGGGCTGCGGGCGCGGACTCGGTGCGGCGCTCGCGCTCTGCGAGTTCCGCTTCGCGGCGGTGACGGGCGTCGACATCCACCCGGACCAGATCGAGCGCGCCCGCGCCGTCAACGCCAAGGCGCTGGCGACCTTCCCGGACCGGCTGGCCTACTCGCTGGGCCCGGCGGACGATCTGCCGTTCGCGGACGCCTCGTTGGACGGCCTGTACTCGGTCGAGGCAGCGCAGCACTTCCGCGAGCTGACCGGGTTCGCCCGCGAGTCGGCCCGGGTGCTGCGGCCGGGCGGGCGGCTGGTGGTCACCACCTTCTTCAGCGCCGCCGGGCCGGACGTCGCCGAGCGGCTGAGCATCCTGCTCGGCAGCTTCGCCAACGGCCTGGACGTCGCCCACCCGCTGGACGGGTTCACCGCCGACCTGGCGGCCGCCGGCTTCACCGACGTCGCCACCGAGTCGATCGGCGCGGACGTGTGGCCGGGGCTGGACCGCTACCTGGAGGGCACCGTCCCGCCCGGCCACTGGACCCGCAACTTCCTCCACACCTGGCGCGACGGCCTGCTGGACTACCACCTGGTGACCGCCACCCGCCGCTGACCGGGGCCGCCGGACCGCGGGACGGCCGGGATGCCGCCCCGCCCCCGGAGCGATCCCCGCACACCACGGGGATCGCCCCGCCGCCCAAGGCCCCGCCTCAAGCCCCGCCCGGTCAGCCCTGGTGGACCAACAGCGCCGTCCGCACGGCCGATTCGAGCGCGCCCTCGACCCAGGCCGGCTTGGTGGAGGTGTGGTCCCCCGCGAAGTGCAGCGGCCCCTCGGAGCCCGGGATGTCCGGGAACAGCTCGGTGTGCTGCCCGGGCAGCAGCACCGAGGCCTCGCCGTAGGCGTAGTGGTCGCGCATCCACGACTGCGTCTTGGCCTTGGTGGTGAAGAACACCTCGCAGCGCCGCCCGAAGATCGCCTGCACCCCGGCGAGCGCCCGCAGATAGCGCTCCTCGTCGGCGTACGAGTCCCACTTGAGCGCGTCGTCGGCCCAGCTGTAGGAGGCGAGCACCACGCCGCCGTCGCTGCCCTCCATCGGATGGGCGTGCTCGAAGTAGACGAACCGGTTGGCGTTGTCGCTCACCGAGCCGCCGCCGCGCACATGGGCGGCCTCCGGGTCGGCCCCCAGGGGGCGGAAGTCCGCGAAGCACTTCCTGAGTTCCTCCGGGACGTTCACCCCGAGCCGCCCCACCGACGCGTGCGCGCCGAGGTACCGGCCGTCGTCGACCCGGCCCGACCGGTACCGCTCGTAGAGCCCGGCCTCGATGCTGTCCAGCGAGGCCTTCCACTCCTCCTCGGTGAACTCCCACCAGCGGCGGGAGAACTCCAGCAGCACCTTGGTCGCGGCGTCGTAGTGCAGTTCGGTGATCGCGCGCCGCTTGCCGTAGGCGAGCGGCGGTTCGAAGGCCACGTGCCGCAGCCCGGCGAACGGGACGGTGACGATCGCCTCGTCGCCCTCGAAGACCTCGGTGATCCCGCCCCTGCCGCTCTGGCAGTCCTCGGAGACGGTGTGCACCCGGACCTTGGCGCCCTCCCGGTCGATGCGCACCGCCCGCCGGTCGAACCGCACCTTGCCCTTCACGGACGCGTAGAGGGCGTCGACCAGCCGGGCCGTGCCGCCCTTGATCTCCCAGAACTTGGTCCTCGGGTCGATCAGCGCGGCGGACAGGAAGCTGTGCACGAAGGAGAGGTGCAGCCGGGAGGTCACGTTCTGGATGGTGCCGATGAGGTCGATGGTCCTGGTGTCCAGCCCGGCCTCCTCGGTGAGGTAGCGGTACATCGACCAGTGCCCGTACCGCCGCAGGACGGTGGCCCAGCCCTCGACCAGGGCCGCGCCCTCCTTGCCGCGCACCAGCGCCAGCGCCGGTTCGAGCGCCTCGGTGTAGATGACGGCGGCGGGCCGGGCGAGGTTGGGGCCGGTGACGCCGAAGCTCCCGTTCACCTCCCTCGGGTCCGCCTCGTAGTCGGCCCGGCGCGCATGCAGGCCGTTGACGTGGATCCAGGTGCGGTTGGCCCGCTTCGAGGGGTTCTCCACCTCCACGTCCACCAGCAGGAACTCCTGGCGCGGCAGGTCGTACTTGTCGAGCAGCGCCATGACCAGCGGGTGGCTCTCGGGCAGCCGCATCGCGCCGCCCTCGGCGTACTGCTTGGGGTCGGCGAAGGGCTGCTGGCCGTTCTCGTGGCCGCCGCTGCGGAAGGTCTTGATCCGGCCGCCGACCCGGTTGCCGTTGGCCTCGATGACGACGACGTCGTGGCCGGCCCGGTTGAGCAGGTCAGCGGCGAGCAGCCCGGCCGGGCCGGCGCCGACGACCAGGACGCGCTTGGTCGCCCGGGCCCGCCCGGTCGGCAGGCCGTCGCGGACGATCTTCAGATAGCCGGGGACGAGTGGCCGGTCGTGCTCGTCGTAGACGGCGATCGCGCGGGCCACCGTGGTGAAGGCCTGCTCGTCGGTGCCCGGCGGAACGGCGGCCGGTGCGACAGCCGGTGCGACGGCCGGTACGGCGGCGGGGGCGAGCGCGGTCGCGGGCGCGGCGGAGGCGGCGGTGAGCCCGGCGGCGAGCACCGAGGCGCCGGTGATCGTGACGACGGACCGCCGCGAGGGCCCGGCGGGCAGCGGCCCCTCACCGGTGGTGGTGCTGGCCTTCGTGATGGGAACGCTCATGTCAGGAGTGGTCATGACGCACCACTCTTGGCGCACGCACGACGCGACGGAACCGGTATCACCCGGACGGGAACATCAACCACTCGATCGGATTTGGACGCCCCCGCCTCATTGACGCCCGACCGGCCTCCATCAGTCGGGACGACCCGCCCCTTCTTCCCCTCGGAGGACCACGATGACCCCGCCCGACCCCGATCCCGCCGCCACCGCGCTGCGCTTCCCGCCCGGCTTCCACTGGGGCGCCGCCACCTCCGCCTACCAGATCGAGGGCGCCGCCACCGAGGACGGCCGCACCCGGTCGATCTGGGACACCTTCTGCCGGACGCCCGGCAAGGTCCACCGCGGCGACACCGGCGACGTGGCGGTGGACCACTACCGCCGCTCCCGCGAGGACGTCCGGCTGATGGCCGAACTCGGCCTCACCGCCTACCGGTTCTCGATCGCCTGGCCGAGGGTCCGGCCCACCGGAAGCGGCCCCGCCTCCCAGCGCGGCCTGGACTTCTACCGCCGCCTCGCCGACGACCTGCTCGCCGCCGGCATCACCCCCGTCGCCACGCTCTACCACTGGGACCTCCCCCAGGAGCTGGAGGACGCCGGCGGCTGGCCCGAGCGCCGCACCGCCGAGCACTTCGCCGCCTACGCGGCCCTCGCGGGCGAGGCGCTCGGCGACCGCGTCACCGAGTGGACCACCCTCAACGAGCCCTGGTGCAGCGCCTTCCTCGGCTACGGCTCGGGCGTGCACGCCCCCGGGCGCACCGACCCGGTGGCCGCCCTGCGCGCCGCCCACCACCTCAACCTCGGCCACGGCCTGGCCGTCTCGGCGCTGCGCTCCGTCCTGCCCGCCGACGCCCGGGTGTCGGTGTCGCTCAACCTGCACGCGCTGCGCCCGCTCACCCCGTCGGCCGCCGACCGGGACGCCGTGCGCCGGATCGACGCGGTCGGCAACCGGGTCTTCCTCGGCCCGATGCTGGACGGCGGCTACCCCGAGGACCTGCTCGCGGACACCGCGCACCTCACCGACTGGTCCTTCGTCCGCCCCGGGGACCCGGCCGCGATCCGCCGGCGCCTGGACTGGCTGGGCGTCAACTACTACACCCCGACCGTGGTCTCCACCGCGCCCGAGGGCACCGACCCCGTCCGCGCGGACGGCCACGGCGCGAGCAGCGCCTCGCCCTGGCCGGGCGCCGACCGGGTCGGCTTCCACCAGGCCCCGGGCGGGCGCACCGCGATGGGCTGGGCCGTCGACCCGTCCGGGCTGTACGAGCTGCTCACCGCGCTGGCCCGCAGCCACCCGGAGCTGCCGCTGGTGGTCACCGAGAACGGCGCGGCCTACCCGGACGCGCCGGGCCCGGACGGCGCCGTCGACGACCCCGACCGCGCCGCCTTCGTGCACGCGCACCTCGTGGCCGTGCACCGGGCGATCGCCGACGGCGCCGATGTGCGCGGCTACTTCCTCTGGTCGCTGCTGGACAACTTCGAGTGGGCGTACGGCTACGCCAAGCGCTTCGGCCTGGTCCACGTCGACCTCCGCACCCTGGCCCGCACCCCGAAGTCCAGCGCCCGCTGGTACGCCGCGGTCGCCCGGACCGGCGTCCTCCACCGGCCGGGTCCCGCGTAGCCGGCGTCTCGCCGGTCGGCCGGGGGCTCGACGGTTGTCGGGGCGGTGCAGCAGACTCTGCGGAACGGCTCCCACCGCGCCCACCGGCACCACCCGCATCCCCCACCGAGTACGTACGAGCGCATCGGAGAACCCCCACGGTGACCACAAGCCGACATCTGGACCTCCCCTTCGCCGACGGCCGCTCCGGCAGCGGTCCCGCCACCTGGGGCCAGCGGGCCATCCTGGACGTCGTCAACCGCGCCGCCCCGGCCGACCGCCCCCGCTTCAACATCGCCACCGCGACCCCGCTCGACCCGGGAGTGCCGCTGACGGCGGTCCTGGAGGCCCTCGGGCACCTGCTCCACCTGCACGACTCGCTGCACACCCGGCTGCTGCCCGAACCGGACGGCTCCGGGCTGCGCCAGACCGTCGACCCGGACGGCCGGCTGACAGTGCACGTCCGCGACTGCGCTGCGGACACCGGGGCGGACGAACTCGCCGCCGTCGGCGGCGCGTTGCACGAGGAACTGGCCGGGCTGCCGTTCGACTGCGCCACCGAGTGGCCGATCCGGACCGGACTGGTGGTCGCCGACGGCCTGGTGCGGCACATCTCGCTGGTGCTGTCCCACACGGCGGTGGACGGCACCGGCATGGGCCTGCTGGTCCGCGACCTCTCCGAACTCTCCATGGGCACCGGCCCGGACGCGATCCGGGCCGCCCGCTCGCCCCGACAGCCGCTGGAGGAGGCCGCGTTCCAGACCTCGGAGCGCGGCCTGAAGCGCGACGCCAACGCCCGCGCGCACAACCTGCGCAAGCTGCGCGCGGCCCCGGCCCGGCTCTTCCCGCCGAACGAACCCGCTTCCGGCACCACCGCGCGGTTCCCGAACGCCGTGCTCACCTCGCCCGCGCTGCTGCGCGCGGTCGACACGGTGGCCGCCGCGCACCGCACCGGAACCTCCGCCGTCCTGGTCGCGGCCGCCGCCGCGATGACGGCCCGGCTGGCCGGCCGCTCCGACGCGGTGCTCCAGGTCGTGGTCAACAACCGCTTCCTGTCCGGCCTGACCGACGCCGTCAGCGTGGTCGCCGGCGACGCCCTGCTCCATCTCCAGGACGCCGACGGCGACTTCGGCGCGGCGGTTCGCCGTACCCACGCCGCGTCGATCGCCGCCTACCGGCACGCCTACTTCGACCGGCGTCTGCTCGACGCGGAGGTCGAGCGCCTGACCGCCGAGCGGGTGCCGCTCGCCGACCGCTCCTGCGTCTTCAACGACACCCGCGAACTCCTCCCGAGCGGCCTGGCCGGCCCGGACGGACCGGACGGACCGGACGCGCCGGACGGACCGGACGGACCGGACGCGCCCGCCGGGGGCGAGGACGGGCGGACCACCCTCGTCTGGCCCGTCGACTTCGACCCGCGCCCCGGGCTGACCTACGCCCTGGACGCCCTGCGCACCCCCTCCGCCCTGCAACTCGCGATGACCGCCGACCCGGCTCTTCTCCCCCGACCCGCGATGGAACGTTTCCTCTACGGCATGGAGGAGTTGGTGCTCACCGAGGAGAGCGCCCTGAAGGCCTGACCGCGCCGGGGCCCGGCCGTCCGCTCGCGTCCGGACGGCCGGGCCCCGGCACCGGGGAACCTCCTACTGGTGCTCGTGCTCGTGCACCGTGTTGGTCTCCTGGATCTTCTTCCAGGACTTCGGCTCCTGCCGCGCCCCCGGAGCGCCGCCCGGCGCGAGACCCGCCGAGCCCGCCGGCGCCGAGCCCGCCGAGGCCGAGGCCGGAGCGGCCGGAGCTCCCCCGATGCCCGAAGAGCCCGCCGCCGGCTTCCCCGGCGTGTACAGCCAGGTGTTGAAGAGCTCGCCCAGCGGCTTGCCGGAGACCCGCTCGGCGTACGCCTGGAACTGCTGGATGGTGGCGTTGCCGTACTTGCGCTCGGTCGGCCAGCCCTTGAGGATCGCGAAGAGCTTCTCGTCACCGACGGTGTTGCGCAGCGCCTGGATGGCGATCGCGCCCCGGTCGTAGACGGCGCCGGCAAACAGCCGGTTGGCCCCCGGGTCGCCCGGCCTGACCGTCCAGAACGGGTCGTCGGCCGGGTAGAGGTCGTAGATGAAGTCGGCCAGCTCCTGGCCGGTGCCCTCGTTCTCGTGCTCCGACCAGAGCCACTGCGCGTAGCGGGCGAAGCCCTCGTTGAGCCAGATCTCGCTCCAGCGCTGCACGGAGACGCTGTCGCCGTACCACTGGTGGGCCAACTCGTGGACCACGACGGAGGTGTTGGAGCCCCGGGCGAACTGGGCGGGGCTGTAGAAGATCTGGTTCTGGGTCTCCAGCGCGTGTCCGGTGGGCACATTGGGCACGTAGCCGCCGACCGAGTCGAACGGGTAGGGCCCGAAGACGCCGCTCAGCCAGTCGGTCAGCTCGCCCGTGCGCTCGACACTGGCCTGCGCCGCACCGGCGTTGACGCCGAGGTCGCGGCTGTAGGCGGTGATGACGGGCAGCCCGCCGGGGGTGGTGTCCTGGCGGATGTCGAACTTCCCGACCGCCAGCGTGGCCAGGTAGGTGGCCTGCGGCTTGGCCTGCCGGTAGTTGTAGCGCGTCCAGCCCGGGCGCTGACTGGTGGTCAAGGTGCCGTTGCTGATCGCCTGGGTGCCGTTGGGCACCAGCACCGAGACGTCGAAGGTGGCCTTGTCGGTGGGGTGGTCGTTGCTCGGGTACCACCAGGCGGAGCCCTCGGGCTCGTTGGCGGCCACGCCTCCGTCGGGGGTGCGGATCCAGGCGGAGTAGCCGCCGCGCTCGACCTCGCCGGGCTTGTCGGCGTAGCGGACGACGACGGTGACCGCGCTGCCCCTGGCGATCGTCCGGGCGGGGGTGATCTCCAGTTCCTGCTCGCCGGAGGCGGCGAACCGGGCGGGCCGGCCGTTGACCAGCACCTCCTTGACCTGGAGCACGAAGTCGAGGTTGAAGCGGGTGAGGTCCTGGGTGGCGGTGGCCAGGATGGTGGTGGTGCCCTCCAGCTCGTCGGTGGCGGGCTGGTACTTCAGCCGGATGTCGTAGTGCGAGACGTCGTATCCGCCGTTGCCGGCGTACGGGAAGTAGGGGTCGCCGATGCCTGCGGCGCCCGGTCCTGCCTGGGCGGCCGAGGCGGGGACGGACAGGATCAGGGCAAGCGCGCCGGCGGCGGCAGAGACGATCAGCCTCTTTCGCACGGTGGTCCTCCACAGGGTCACTGGGACAACGGGTCGGATCGATCCTTGTCCCAACGGCCCCTGACCTACGCCTGAACAATGAGATGTTCATCAGAAGATACAGGCCGACATCGCGCCGCCTCGGACCGGTGACGGCACGTCATGAACTCACGGCTGGTCCCTCATTCACCGTATGACCGCGGGTTCGCACCGCGCGGCTACGACCCCAGCGCCACCGGCGCCCGGACCAGCGAGCCGTACTCGGTCCACGAGCCGTCGTAGTTCTTCACGTGCGGGTACCCGAGCAGCTCGGTCAGCGCGAACCAGGTGTGCGCCGAGCGCTCCCCGATCCGGCAGTAGGCGATCACCTCGCGCTCCGGCTCCACGCCCTGCCCGCCGTACAGCGCCCGCAACTCCTCCGCCGAGCGGAAGGTGCCGTCCTCGTTGGACGCCCGCGACCAGGGGATGTTGACCGCTCCGGGGATGTGTCCGGGCACCTGCGCCTGCTCCTGCGGCAGGTGCGGCGGGGCCAGCGCCTCGCCCCGGTACTCGGCAGGCGAGCGGACGTCCACCAGCACCGCGTCGGAGCCCGGCTTGGCGAACACCTCCGCCTTGGCCAGCACCTCGTCGCGCAGCGCCCGCACCTCGGGGTGCTCGGGGCCGGTCAGCCGGTAGGGGCTGTGCTGGTAGTCCATGACCTCCTCGGTCAGCTCGCGCCCCTCCAGCTCCCACTTCTTGCGCCCGCCGTCCAGCAGCCTCACCGGGCCGTAGCCGCGCAGCCGCAGCAGCCAGTAGGCGCAGGCGGCGAACCAGTTGTCGTTGCCGCCGTACAGCACCACGGTGGTGTCGTCCTCGACCCCGGCGGCGCGCAGCAGGTGCTCGACGCCCGCGCGGTCCGCGTAGTCGCGGCCGACCGGGCTGTGCAGGTCGGTGGTCCAGTTCCAGCCGACCGCGCCGGGCAGGTGGCCCCGGGCGTAGGCCTCGGTGTCCTCGTCCACCTCGACGACCCGGAGCGTGCCGTCGTCCAGGTGGTGCGCCAGCCACTCCGTGCCGACCAGCGCCTCGGGGTGTGCGTAGCCGTTGCCGGTCATCGCCGCCCTCCCTTCACGCGGGTGCCCTTCGAACCTACGTCCGCACCCCCCGCCCCGGCCACCCGGTGCGCCGCGCGGGAGCCGTCACGCCGCCGTGGACAGCCGGGCCACGTAGTACTGGTTGAGCGGGTCGCCCTCGATCCGCTCGACCTCCACCGAGCCGAAGCCCGCCTCGGCCAGCATCCGGCGGGCGGTCTGCTCGCCCCAGACGGTGCCGAGCCCGGCGCCGCCCTCGCCGAGCGAGACCGTCATGCAGTAGAAGGTCGAGAAGGTGTACAGCGCCGGGGCCAGCGGGTGGCCGATGTTCTCCTCCAGCCGGCTGCTGGCCGCGATGTCGCCCATCAGGAAGACGCCGCCGGGCCGCAGCACCGCCGCCACGGCCCGCAGCGCGCGGTCCGGGCGGGCCAGGTCGTGGATCACGTCGAAGGCGGTGACCAGGTCGTAGGCGCCGGTGAGGTCGGCCGAGTCGGCGAGCTCGAAGCGGGTGTTGTCCAGGCCGTGCCCGGCGGCCTCCGCCTTGGCCGCGCCGATGCCCTGCTCGGAGATGTCCACGCCGGTGAAGCGGCTGGCCGGGAAGGCCTTGGCCAGCACGTTGACGGCGTGGCCCTGCCCGGTGCCGATGTCGACCGCGTCGATGCCCTCGCGCAGCCGTTCGGTGAGCCCCGGCACCAGCGGCACCACGGCGTCCACCAGCGCCAGGTCGTACAGCGCGGCGGTCTCCTCGCCCTGGAGCGCCTGGAACCGCGGGTAGGCGGAGTACGGCAGCCCGCCGCCCTTGCGGAACGCCTCGACGATCCGCTCCTCCACCTCGCCCATCAGGGACAGGTACGGCATCATCCCGGCCAGGTTGTCCGGCCCGGCGGCCCGGGTCAGTGACGCCGCGTGCTCGGGCGGCAGCCGGTAGCTGCGCCGCTGCGGCTCGTACTCGACGAATCCGCCGACCACCATGGCGCCCAGCCACTCGCGGACGTAGCGTTCGTCCAGCCCGGCGGCGCGGGCGACCTCCTCGCTGGTCGACGGCGCGAGCCCGGCCATGGTGTCGAAGAGGCCGGTCCGGTGGCCGACGCTGGTCATCAGTCCCAGGCAGGCGTCATTGAGCACCTGCAGCACGCGACCCGCGAACTCCTCCTGTTCCGCCGGGTCCGGTTCCCGTTCGGACATGGTTCCTCCTGCCCCGTCTCGGGACCTTCGCGAACCCTCCCCTCGTCACGCTACGCCGTCACCGGACGATCCCCCACCCCTTCTTCCGCGCTCCTACCGCGCGGGCCAGGGGACCTCCTCCCGCTTCTCGTAGCGGTAGCCGGCGGCCTCCCAGCGCGCGCCCTCCTCGGCCAGGCGGCTCTTGAACCGCTCCCAGGAGTGGCTCTCCTTGGACGACCAGCCCAGTTCGGCGAGCGCGGGCAGCCGGGGCAGCAGCATGAGGTCGAGCTCCTCCGGGGTGTCCAGGGTCTCCGTCCACAGCGGCGCCTCGACGCCGAGCACGGAACCGTCGGGCAGCGGCAGCAGGGTGTCCGGGTCCCAGGAGTAGGCGGTCCAGACGTCGATGGTGCCGGCCCAGACCAGACCGAGCGGGTACCCGCGCTCGTACTTCATGTCCAGGTAGGTGCGGCCGGAGGGGGACATGATCACCTTGGCGCCGCGGTCGGCGGCCTCGACCAGCTCCGCGTCCCGCCCGGACCGGCCGTCCCAGAACTGGAGCACCCCGACCCCGCCCGGCGCGGTCTGGTTCCAGCCGACCGGGGTCTTCCCGGCGGCGATCACCTGGGCGTTCACCCGCTTCACGAACTCCGCGTACTCGGCCGGGGAGATGTTCTTCACCTCGTCGCCGCCGATGTGCAGGTAGGGCCCCGGGGTGATCCTGGCCAGCTCGGTGATCACGTCCTGGGTGAAGGAGAAGACGGCGTCACCGGTCGGGCAGAGCGTGGAGAAGCCGACCTCGATCCCGGTGTACGGCCAGGGGCGGGCGCTCTTGGTGCAGTCCAGCTCGGGGTAGGAGGCGAGGATCGCGTTGCTGTGGCCGGGCAGGTCGATCTCGGGGACGACGGTCAGGTACCGCTGCTGCGCGTAGCGGACGATCTCCTGGTAGTCGGCGGCGGTGTAGAACCCGCCGGGGGTGCCGTCGACCTCGCTGACCGCGCCGACCGTGGTCAGCGAGGGCCGCGACGGGACCTCGATCCGCCAGCCCTGGTCGTCGCTCAGGTGCAGATGGAGGTGGTTGAGCTTGTAGAGGGCGAGGCGGTCGATGAACCCCTTGACCTCGTCGGGGGTGAAGAAGTGGCGGGTGACGTCGAGCATCGCGCCCCGGTAGCCGTAGCGCGGGCGGTCCTCGACGGTGACCGGCGCGACCGTCCACTCCGGGGCGCCGGTGACCGGGCGCGGGCTCTCGATCTGCGGGGGCAGCAGCTGACGCAGCGTCTGGGTGCCCCGGAAGAGGCCCTCGGGGGTGCGGGCGGTGATCCGCACGCCGGTGGCGTCGGCCGCGAGCCGGTAGCCCTCGGTGCCGGTCTCCTCGGGGAGCGCGGGGTCGAGCAGCAGGCTGATGCCCTCGGCGCCGGCCGCCGCGGAGGCTTCGGCCGTCACCGGGAGCGGCAGTCCGGTCGGGCGGCGCAGCACCTCGGCGAGCTGCTCGGCGACCCGCCGGACCTCCCCGGCCTGCCGTTCGACGGCCTCGTTCCCGGCGACGGTCCGCACCACGGTGCGCTCGCTCAGCCGGTAGCCGGGGCCGGAGCCCGCGGTGGCCGAGAGCGGCACCGGGACGATCCGGTCGGCGGTGCGCGGGCCCGCGGGAACGGCGGCGGCCCCGCCCGCCCCGCCCCGGTCGGTGTCCTCACCGCCGATCGCCTGCCGCACCCCGAAGCCGACGGCGGCGAGCAACAGGACGACGGCGAGGACCAGCACTCTGCGGGCCCGGGCGGAGCGCCCGGCTGTTCGAATCGGCACGGCCGCTCCCGGTGTCTCAGGCACTCCACCGGCCGCTGTTCACGGCCGGTTCACCGGAATGGTCTCAACCAATCGCCGTCTTGTCCCGCGGTTCGTACGAATTCGCTTCGCAGGACGGCGCCGACGCGTGGGCGCGCCGGCGTGCGGGAGTGGTCAGGAGAAGACCACCGAGCGGACCAGCAGCCGGTCCCCGGCGCGCCCGCCGGGCCGCAGCAGGTAGGAGGTCTCGCCCGCGCAGCCGGAGTCGAGGAAGACGGTGGCGGTCGAGCGGGTCCGGTTGGACGGCGCGAACGCGGGCTCCGCGTCGGTGGCCTCCGGCAGGTCGATGCAGGTCCGGCTCTCCGGGTCGATCAGCGCGCCCGTGAAATCGGCGCCGTACTTGTAGCGGAATTCTCCGCCGGCGGCATTGGCGGAGACCGGGACGGCGAGGACGAGCGCGATGGCACTGGTGGCGGCGAGCAGGGCGTTGCGCAGACGCATGACGGGTGGCCCTTTCAGGCGGTACACGGCGGTACCTGGGGAATTGGTGCGAGATCACCCTAGAGGCCCAAAAAGCGGGGAAACGGTTCTGCTCATCCATCCTTTCGGGTGGTTTAGACGCGTTTCCCGCGACTTATCCGTTCACCCGCCCGCAATCCCGGCTGGGCTCATCCCGGCGGGGCGGTGAAGTGGTAGCCGGAGTCGATCAGCACCGGCAGATAGGCCTTCAGCGCCGCCACCGTCTGCGAACGGTCCCCGCCGCCGTCGTGGTTGAGCACGATCGCCCCGGGGCGGACGTCCTTGAGGATCCGGTCGGTGATCACGCCCGTCCCGGGGCGGGCCCAGTCCCGGGGGTCGACCGACCAGGCCATCGGCCGCATGCCCAGTTCGGCGCTGACCCGCAGGGCCGTCGAGGACCAGTCGCCGCCCGGCGCCCGGAACCAGGTCGGCACCTTGCCGGTGGTCCGGTGCAACAGGTCGGAGGTGCGCTCCAGTTCGTCGCGGACCCTGCCCTCGGAGAGGCTCCGCAGATCGGGGTGGGTCCAGGTGTGGTTGGCGATGTGGTGGCCGCGGGCGGCGATCTCCCGGACCAGGCCGGCGTGTTCGACGGCGTTCTCGCCGATCAGGAAGAAGGTGGCCCGGATGCCGTACTGCTCCAGCAGTGCCAGGACGGTCGGGGTGTGCCGGGGGTCCGGGCCGTCGTCGATGGTGAGCGCCACCACCCGCCGCTCGGCGTTGAGCTCGTAGACCGGGCGGCCGTCGCCCACCGCCGGCGCCCGCGCGGGCGTCGGCGCGGCCGAGGCGGGGGCCGTGGGCGCGGCGGCCGTGGGGGTGGGCGCCGCCGAGGGCGTCACCGCGGCGGCGGGAGCGGCGGCGGTGGGAGCCGCCGACTGCGCGGCGGACGGGCTCGCGGTGGCGGAGGGGGAGTCCGGCACGGCGTCCGGCCCCGGGGGTCCCGCCGCCCGGGCGGCCCGCACCACCTCCTCCGCCCGGCCGCAGCCGGCCATCCCGAGCAGCGACATCCCCGCCGCGACCAGCAGTAGTCTTCGCGAAGTAATCTGACGATCAGACAGCATGGCGCATCTCTCCCCCGTTCACCGACCGGCCTCCCAGCGGCAACCCCGACGGGCTCGATCACCACCCCAACGGCCCATGTCATGACCGGTTCGCCCACCCCGTGAACGGATTCCCGTCAGGCCCGCTACTCTGACCTCTCCCAGTGTGATGATCTGTCTTCAGAGGACGTGGCCATGACGAGAAGTCAGGATTCCGCCGACCGCTCCGCCAACGACGACGCCGAGCTGAGCCAGTGGGAGAAGTACGGGGTGGACACCAGCACCCCGCACTCCGCCCGCGTCTACGACTACTGGCTGGGCGGAAAGACCAACTTCCCGCCGGACCGGGCGATGGGCCAGGCCATCGAGCAGGCCGTGCCCACCATGAAGGCGCAGGCCAAGGAGAACCGCGGCTTCCAGAAGCGCGCCGTGCGCCACCTCGCCGAGCGCTACGGCATCCGCCAGTTCCTCGACCTCGGCACCGGCATCCCCACCTCGCCGAACACCCATGAGATCGCCTCGGCGGTCAGCCCCGGCACCCGGGTCGTCTACGTGGACAACGACCCGATCGTGCTGGCCCACGCCCGCGCGCTGATGGTCTCCACCCCGGCCAGCCGCACCACCTACATCCACGCCGACCTGGGCAAGCCCGCCGAGCTGCTGGCCGACCCGGCCCTCACCTCGACGCTGGACCTCTCCCAGCCGGTCGGCCTGCTGATGATCGCCGTGCTGATGCTGATCGCCGACGAGGACGACCCGTGGGGCAAGGTCGCCGCGCTGCGCGACGCGCTGCCCTCCGGCAGCTACCTCGCGCTCACCCACCCCACCCAGGACTTCAACGAGGCCGCCGTCGCCCAGGTGACCGCCTCCGCCCGCGCCGCCGGGATGACCCTGGTGCCGCGCAGCAAGGAGGAGGTCACCCGGTTCTTCGACGGCTGGGAGCTGATCGAGCCCGGCGTCGCCCCGGTGATGGCCTGGCACCCGGAGGGCGAGCAGCCCGAGGACCCGTACGCGGCGTACTACTGGGGCGGCGTCGCCCGCAAGATCTAGGGTGTGTCTTGTGGATCTTGCGCGGACCCGGCAAAGATCCACAAGACACGCCCTGGCCCGTGGCCGCCACCGGCCCCGCCCACCGGGCGGGGCCGGCCCGCAGGACCGACCTCACCGCACAGACCGGGCGGGCCTCACTTCAGCAGCCGGGAGAGCCTCCGGTCCGCGAGCGGCCTGCCGCCGGTCTGGCAGGTCGGGCAGTACTGCAGCGAGGAGTCCGCGAAGGACACCTCCCGCACGGTGTCCCCGCACACCGGGCACGGCCGCCCGGTCCGCCCGTGCACCCGCATCCCCAGCTTCTTCTCCGCCTTCAGCTCCCCCGCCGCCAGCCCCCGTGAGCGCTCCACCGCCTCGCGCAGCGTCGTGCCGAGCGCCTCGAACAGCCGCGCCGTCTCCTCCTCGGACAGATCGGCCGCCAGCTTGTACGGGGACATCCGTGCCGCGTGCAGCACCTCGTCCGAGTAGGCGTTGCCGACGCCGGCGAGCACGCCCTGGTCCCGCAGCACGCCCTTGATCCGGCGCCGCTCGCCGCTCAGCAGCGCCCGGAAGCGCTCCAGGTCGAAGCCGGGGTCCAGCGGGTCCGGGCCGAGCCGGGCCACCCCCGGGACCTCCGCCGCCTCCCGCACCAGGTACACCGCGAGCCCCTTCCTGGTGCCCGCCTCGGTGAGGTCGAAGCCGTCCCCGTCCGGGCCCTCCAGCCGGACCCGCAGCGCCAGCGGATTGCGCCCGCCCGGCCGCGGCGGCAGCGCCGGCAGGCCCTCCTTCCAGCGCAGCCAGCCCGCCCTGGCCAGGTGGACCACCAGGTGCAGCCCGCCGGCCTCGATGTCGAGGAACTTGCCGTGCCGCACCACCGGCCCGACCGTCCGGCCCGCCAGCGCCGTCACCGGCGGGTCGTAGGTCTTGAGGGCGCTGATCGCGACCGGCCGGACCTCGGCGATCACCCGCCCGGTCAGCCGCTGCGACAGGTAGGCGGTCAGGGCCTCGACCTCGGGCAGCTCCGGCATGCGCCCAGTCTCCCGCAGCCGTCCGCTCCCCGCCCGCCGCCTTTGCCGTCCACCGGCCCGCGGCGCAGTCTGGAGGGGTGGACCGCGCGCCAGCCGAGGAGGTCCGGCCCCGCATGTGCACGCTTGAGGAACAGATCGACATCGAAGCACCCGTACTGGCCGCCTGGGAGCAGCTGCACCGGGTCCACGACTACCCGCGTTTCGTCGACGGCGTCCGCAGCGCCCAGCCGCACGGCCGCAACCTCGCCCACCTCGAAGTGGAGATCGCCGGCGCCGAACGGGACGTCGAGACCGAGATCACCGACCGGGGACGCGGCCGGGTGATGACCTGGCGCACCCTGGACGGCCCGCCGCTGAACGGCGCCTTCGCGCTGCGCCCGCTCGACCGCGGGCACACCCGGGTGCAGATCCGCGTCGAGTACGACCCGCAGGCGGTGCACGAGGTGTTCGGCGGGCCGGGCGGCTTCGCGCTGGCCGGGGCGATCGAGCGCACCGTGCGAACCGACCTGGCGCTGTTCCGGGAACTGGTCGAGGCCCGGGTGGCGGCCGCCGCCGTGCCGCCCGCCCCGGTCGTCCCGGCACCCGGGATCGTGGACGTAAACGGCATATAAGCGCAGTTCAGGGGCGGTGGTGAGGATCTTCACAGGAGTCCGCCGGGCCCGTCGTCCGGCCCTCCTCCTGTGGCACACTCGGGAGCCATGAGCACGGCCCCGCTCCCCAGGACGCTGCGCGCGGCGATCTTCGCCGCGCTGCTCGTGCTGCTCGCGGGGCTCGGCCAGGTGCTGGTCACCGGCCGTCCGCTGCCGCTCGGCACGCTGGCGCTGGCCGGCGCCGCCGTCTTCGCGGTGGCCTTCGCCCTGGCCGGGCGCGAACGCGGCTACCGGGCCGTCGCGGCGGTCTTCCTGCCGCTGGAGCTCGGCCTGAGCGCCCTGTTCGACCTCGCCCAGTCGACCTGCCCCTCGCTGCCGCCCGGCACCGGGCGCGGCCTGGAACCGCTGCTCTGCGGCGGCGGCTCGCTCGGCGGGTTCCTGCTCGGTCACGGCCTCTCCCGGCCGGCCGGGCTGGTGGTGCTGCTGCTCCTGCACGGCGCGCTGGCGCTGGCCGCCGCCGCCTGGCTGCGCGGCGCCGACGCCGCGCTGCGCTCGCTGGCCCGCTCGGTGCGGATGCTCGGCGACGTCGCCCAGCGCCTCCCCGCCGCGGCCCGCCGCCTCCTGCTGCTGCTCGTCGCCCCGCTGCCGGCCCGCCCGGTGGCCAGGGTGCCGTTCCCGCGCGCCAGCCGGGTCCGGGTGCCCGCCGAGTCGGTCCTGCTGCGCCCCGCCGTCCGGCGCGGCCCGCCGGCGCTCGCGCACGCCCGCTGAGGAAGCCCCGAGCGGGGTCCTCGGCCGGCCGTGCCGCCTCCGCGCCCGCACGCCGTTCCACGAGCACCAGGACGACCTCTCCCATGAGCACCTCCCCCAAGAAGTCCCCGAAGACCACCGCGGCCGCCGACCGCAAGGCCGCCCGCCGGGCCGCCACCGAGCGGATGCGCGAGGAGCGCGAGCGCGCCGACCGTTCCGCCCGGATCCGCCGCCGCGTCGTGGTCGGCGCCGCCTCCGCCGCCGTGCTCGCCCTGGTGGCGGGCGTGGCCTTCGCCGTCGGCGGCTCCTCCGGCTCCGACGACGCCGCGGCCTCCGGCCCGCTGGTGGTGCCGGCCAACGCGGGCGGCGCGGACGGCACCGTGATCACCTACGGCAAGGCCGACGCCCCGCACACACTGGAGGTCTACGAGGACTTCCGCTGCCCGTACTGCGAGCAGCTGGAGACCACCACGGGACCGGCGATCCAGCAGCTCGCCGACGCCGGCACCTACAAGATCGAGTACCGTCTGGCGACCTTCCTCGACCAAGGCCTCGGCGGAAAGGGCTCGCGCACCGCGCTGGCCGCCGCCGGAGCCGCGCTGAACGAGGGCGTGGACAAGTTCAAGCAGTTCCACGACGTGCTCTACGCCAACCAGCCGGACGAGCGCGAGGACGCCTTCGCCGACGTCAACCACCTGCTCGACCTGGCCGGCCAGGTGCCGGGCCTGAAGACCGACGGCTTCGTGAAGGCGGTCCAGGAGGGCACCTACCTGCCCTGGGCCAACCAGGTGAACAAGGCCTTCGACAAGAGCGGCGTCACCGGCACCCCGACCGTCCGCCTGGACGGCCAGAAGCTCGACGTCTTCGCGGGCGGGGCGCCCGCCTCGCCGGAGAAGTTCACCGCGATGGTCCAGCAGGTCACCGGATGACCGCCCCCGCCGCCCGCCGCACCTACGGCGCGAGCCGCCCGTTCGCCCTGCTGCTGGTGATCGGCGGCGCGCTGGGGCTGTTCGCCTCGGCGGTCCTCACGCTGGACAAGATCCGGCTGCTGAAGGACCCGTCGTACGTTCCCAACTGCAATATCAATCCGATCATCAGCTGCGGCTCGATCATGCGCAGCGACCAGGCCGAGGCCTTCGGCTTCCCCAACTCGCTGATCGGCCTCGCGGGCTTCGCGGTGGTGATCGCGATCGGCGCCGGGCTGCTGGCGGGCGCCGCGTACCGGCGCTGGTTCTGGCTTGGCCTCCAGGCCGGGACGGTGTTCGGGGTCGGCTTCGTGACCTGGCTGATGTACCAGGCGCTGTACCGGATCGGGGCGCTCTGCCCGTACTGCATGGTGGTCTGGGCGGCGATGATCCCGCTGTTCTGGTACACCACGCTGCACAACCTGCGTTCGGGTGTCATCCCGGTGCCGCGCGGCCTGCGCCCGGTGGTGCGGGAGGCGGCGCGCTACCACTGGGTGGTCCCGGCGCTCTGGTACGCGGTCGTCGTGCTGCTGATCCTCAAGCGATTCTGGTACTACTGGTCCACGCTGATCTGATCACCCGTCCGTCCCCGGGCCGCGCAGGTCCGGGGACGGACGCCCCCGCGATCCCGGGCGAGGCCGCGATGTCGAAGATCGTTCTTTTCATGTCCGTCTCGCTGGACGGCTACTTCGAAGGACCGGACCGGGACATCTCCTGGCACCGCGTCGACGAGGCCGTGCACGGCTACCTCAACGAGGAGCTGGGCCGGATGGGCGGCTTCGTCTCCGGCCGGATCACCCATGAGCTGATGGCCGACTACTGGCCCACCGCCGCCGACGACCCGGCCGCCCCCGCCACGATCGTCGAGTTCGCCCGGATCTGGCGGGAGATGCCGAAGACGGTCTTCTCCCGCACGCTGCGGGAGGCCGGCTGGAACACCACCGTGCTCCCCGAGGCCACCCCGGAGGCGGTCGCCGCGCTCAAGGCGGCCACCACCGGGGACCTCGCCCTCGGCGGCGCCGATCTGGCCGCCTCCCTGCGCGCCCACGGCCTGGTCGACGAGTACCACCTGCTGGTCAACCCCGTCCTGCTCGGGCGCGGCCGCCCGCTGTTCGCGGACGGCCGCCCCGAGGACCTGGAACTGCTGACCACCCGCGCCTTCGGCAACGGCGTGGTCCTGCTGCGCTACGCCCGGACGGCGGCCCCGGGCGCGAACTCGTAGGCGGCGACCTCGGCCAGCAGGGCGGCGCGGCGCTCCTCGGTCAGGAACGAGGCCCGGAAGGAGTTGGCGGCCAGCAGCCGCAGGGTCTCCTCGTCCAGTCCGAGCGCCTCGGCGAGGGCGTCGAAGTTGTCCCCGACGTAGCCGCCGAAGTAGGCCGGGTCGTCGGAGTTGACGGTGGCCAGCAGCCCGGCGTCCAGGATGGCGGGCAGCGGGTGGTCGGCGAGGGTGTCGACGCAGCGCAGCCGGACGTTGGAGAGCGGGCAGAGGGTGAGCGGGATCCGCTCCCGGACCAGCCGCTCGACCAGTGCCGGGTCCTCCAGGCAGCGCAGCCCGTGGTCGATCCGCTCGACGCCGAGCACGTCCAGCGCCTCGGTGATGTACGCGGCCGGGCCCTCCTCGCCGGCGTGGGCGACCCGGTGCAGGCCGGCCTCGGCGGCGCGCCGGTAGACCTCGCGGAACTTGGCCGGCGGGTGGCCGACCTCGGCGGAGTCCAGCCCGATGCCGGTGATCCGGCCGCCGAACCAGGGGCGGGCGGCCTCGAAGGTCTCCAGCGCGGACTCGGCGGACTCGTCGCGCAGGAAGCACATGATCAGCCGGGTGCTGATGCCGTGCCGCTCCTCGCTGCGGTCCAGCGCCCGCCCGAGGCCGTCCACCACCACGGCCAGCGGCACGCCGCGGGCGGTGTGCGCCTGCGGGTCGAAGAAGATCTCCGCGTGCCGCACCCCCTGGTCCGCCGCCCGGGCCAGATAGGCCTCGGCCAGCTCGGCGAAGTCCTCCTCGGTCCGCAGCACGGCCATCAGCGCGTAGTAGAGGTCGAGGAAGGACTGCAGGTCATCGAAGGCGTAGGCGCGCCGCAGCTCCTCGGTGTCCGCGTACGGCAGGGTGATGCCGTTGCGGGCGGCGAGCGCGAAGGCGAGTTCGGGCTCCAGGGTGCCTTCGATGTGCAGGTGCAGTTCGGCCTTGGGGAGGGGCATCGGTGCCTGTCCGGGGATAGCGGTGCGGATACGAAGTGGTCATCCTACGATTTCACCGGCTCCGACCACGCATCGGGCAGGTCACGCACCCGCCGGTACGGCGAGGCGATGAGCAGGCCGGCCGAGGCCACCAGCAGCGAGATCATGATCCACATCGTCGGCCGCAGACCGAGCACCTCCCCCAGCAGGCCGCCGAGCACCGCGCCGATCGGGTTGGTCGCCTGGTTGGCGGTCATCGAGGCGGACACCACCCGGTTGAGCAGCGCGGCCGGTACGTAGCGCTGCCGGAAACTGCCGAGCACGACGTTGGCCAGCACCACGCCGCCCACCATCACCACCAGCCCGGCCGCGTACAGCAGCAGGCCCGCGCCGGGCCGGGCGCTCGGCAGCAGCAGGCCGAAGGGGGTGACGCCGAGCAGGGCCAGCAGGACGCCGCGCGCGGTGCCGTAGCGCCGGGTGACCGGACGGGCGAGCGCCGCCCCGGCCACGCCGCCGAGCGCGCCGGCCGCGCCCAGCCAGCCGACCCCGGAGGGGGTCACCCCGAGTTCGTCGATCAGGAAGAGCACCGCCACCGCCTGGTAGCCGGCCAGCGCGAGGTTGGCGGCGGCCCCGTAGCGCAGCAGCGCGCCCAGGTACGGGTCGCGGCGGACGAAGGCCAGTCCCTCGCGGACCTGGCGGCCGAGCGGGGCCGGGTCGGGCGCCGGGGCGGTCGTCCGCCGGTCGCGGATCAGCAGCAGCGCGGCCACCGCGGCCAGGAAGCTCACCGCGTCGACCAGCAGCCCGGCGGCGGCGCCGAAGGCCTGCACGGTGAATCCGGCCACGCCGGGCCCGGCGACCTGGGCGGCCGAGGCGCCGCCCTGGAGCTTGGCGTTGCCCTCGGTGAGCTGCTCGGGGCGCAGCAGGTCCGGCAGGTAGGCCTGGTGGGCGGCGCCGAGGAAGACCGCGGCGGTGCCCGTGAGCAGGGCGACCAGCAGCAGGTGGGCGAAGGTCAGTGCGCCGCACCAGGCGGCCGCCGGCACCGAGGCGTACAGCACCACCGAGACGAGGTTGCCGTGGACCAGTACCGCGCGCCGGCCCCAGCGGTCGATCCAGACCCCGGCCGGCAGGCCGACCAGCAGCCAGGGCAGCCAGACGGCGGCGCTCAGCAGGCCGGCCGCGAGCGGTCCGGCGTCCAGGGTGACCACCGCGACCAGCGGCAGGACGACGGCGGTGACGGCGGAGCCCAGCCGGCTGATCGTCTGGCCGGCCCAGAACAGGCGGAAGTCGCGGTGGGCGAAGAGGCCGGCGGGTAACCGGGGCGTGTCCCGGAGTCCGGTGCCGGTCACGGCCGGGCCGGGACGCTGTGGGCGAAGGCGAACACGGACTCCCGTTCGCGGCCGTCCTCGGGCACCGGGCGCGCCGCCCAGCGGGCGAGCAGCCCGACCAGCTCCCCGGCCAGCTCGCGGGCCTCCGCCGGGGTGAGCCGCAGCCAGGTCTCGGTGGCCACGGCGCAGCCCTCCCGCCACGGTTCGGGGTAGTCGTGGCGGGCGGCGGACCAGCCGCGCACCAGGGCGGCCTGGCGCTCCAGCTGGAGCGATCCGGCGGCGTCGGCGACGGCCTCGGCGGCCGGGTCGGCGGCGAAGTCGGCGCGCCGCCAGCGCGGGGTGCCGGCGGTCGGGCGCCACCAGCGCTCGCGGCGGTCGCGGGCCAGCTCCGGCGCCTCCTCGACGAGGTCGGCGCCGGCCAGCGTCCTGAGGTGGTGGCTGATGCTGCCGACGGCCTGGCCGGTGCGCTCGGCGAGCAGGCCGACGGTGGCGGGGCCGTCCACCGCGAGCAGGTCCAGCAGGCGGCGCCGGACGGGGTGGGTGAGGGCGGCCAGGACGCGGGCGTCGGCGATCTGGCGGACGCCGTGCGCGTCGGGCCCGGTGGACTCGGGGGGTTCGGTGGGTCCGGTCATGCGGCGAGATTATCCACAAGAACTCTTGTGCAACAGTCCTTGTGGATAAGTTCCCGGCCGGCTCCCGCGAGCGTCGGCCAGGTGTACGGGAGGGGTCCGCGGGGCACCGGGTACTCGGGGGGTTTCCGGTTCCCGCCGAGGAGGGAGTGGCCATGCGGCACCCCGACGCCCCGCACACCAGGCCCGAGGGCATCTCCCCGCACGCCCTGGACAACGACACCCTGGTGCACGAGCTGGAGCAGCTGCACCGGACCAGGCACGAGACCTTCCTGTACGGCTCCGAGGAGGCGCTGAAGCGGCACACCCTGCGCACCGGGCAGCTGGAGGCGGAGTACCTGCACCGCTTCCCCAACCGCCTGGTCACCGCCGGCCGGACCAGGGCCGGCGCCCGTGCCCGCACCGCGGCGGCCCGGGCCGAGGCGCTGCCCGAGTAGGCCCGCTCCGGCGGATCACGCCCGGCGGGACACGCCGGGCGTGATCGGCGTGCCCCGGCGGGGTCGGTGGGCGAGGGTGGGAGGACCGACACCTCCACTCCGCGCAGCCCCGGGAGAGCCCCGATGCCCATCGCAAGCGTGAACCCCGCGACCGGCAAGACCCTGGAGACCTTCGAACCGCTGGACGCGGCCGGCCTGGAAGAGCGGCTGGCCCGCGCCGAGGCGGCCTTCCGGACCTACCGCACCACCTCCTACGCCCAGCGGGCCGGCCTGCTCCGCCGCGCCGCCGACCTGCTCGACCAGGAGCGCGAGACCGTCGCCCGGACGATGACCGAGGAGATGGGCAAGCCGCTCACCGCCGCCCGCGCCGAGGCGGCCAAGTGCGCCAAGGCGATGCGCTGGTACGCCGAGAACGCCGAGGCGCTGCTCGCCGACGAGCACCCCGAGCCGGCCGACGTGGCCGATTCCGGCGCCGCCCGCGCGTATGTGCGCTACCGGCCGATCGGCGTGGTCCTGGCGGTGATGCCGTGGAACTTCCCGTTCTGGCAGGTGGTGCGGTTCGCCGCGCCGGCGTTGATGGCCGGCAACGTCGGTCTGCTCAAGCACGCGTCCAACGTGCCGCGCACGGCGGTGGCGCTGGAGGAGCTGTTCCAGCGGGCCGGTTTCCCGGAGGGCTGCTTCCAGACCCTGCTGATCGGCTCGGGCGCTGTGGAGGGAGTGGTCCGCGACCCCCGGGTGGCCGCCGTGACGCTCACCGGCAGCGAGCCGGCCGGGCGGGCGGTCGCGGCCACGGCGGCCGACGTGGTGAAGAAGGCGGTCCTGGAGCTGGGCGGCAGCGACCCGTTCGTGGTCCTGCCGAGCGCGGACCTGGACGCCGCCGTCGCCACCGCCGTCACGGCGCGGGCGCAGAACAACGGGCAGTCCTGCATCGCCGCCAAGCGCTTCATCGTGCACACCGACGTCTACGACCGGTTCACCGAGGCGTTCACCGAGGCGATGCGGGCGCTGAAGGTCGGCGACCCGATGGACGAGGCCACCCAGGTCGGCCCGCTGGCCAGCCGGCAGGGGCGCGACGACCTGGCGGAGCTGGTCGACGACGCGCGGGAGCGCGGGGCGACGGTGGAGTGCGGCGGGCGCCGGCCCGGGGACCTGGAGGCGCAGGGCCTGGACGGCGGGTGGTTCTACGAGCCGACCGTACTGAGCGGCATCACCCCGGGGATGCGGATCCACCACGAGGAGACCTTCGGCCCGGTCGCCACCGTCTACCGGGCGGCCGACCTGGACGAGGCGGTCGCACTGGCCAACGACACCCCCTTCGGCCTCAGCTCCAACGTCTGGACGGAGGACCCGGCCGAGCAGGACCGATTCGTGCGGGACATCCAGGCGGGCGGGGTGTTCTTCAACGGGATGACGGCCTCGCACCCGGCCCTGCCGTTCGGCGGCGTCAAGCGCTCCGGCTTCGGCCGCGAACTGTCCGGCCACGGCATCCGGGAATTCTGCAACATCACCACGGTCTGGGTCGCCTAGGGCGCGTCTTGTGGATCTTGTCGGATCAGGCCGCGGCGTTGGGGTGCGTGCATCGCAAGGCGGAGGAGGGAGCCACTGCGGAGCATTGGCGACCGACGACAACGCGGCGAGGTGCGTGCCCCGGCGCCGCGGACCCGGCAAAGATCCGCAAGACACGCCCTAGTCCCGCTCCGCCGGATTGAACACGCCCTTCGCGCCCCCGGCCGGGGCCGTGCGCCCCGGCCGGATCCGGCCACATTTCCGGACAGTCGATTACTCCGAATGCGCACGTTCCCCGGCCCGCCGGTTCGGACGGATGCCATCACCCTTCACGGAGCCCGGACAGGCCCTCCACAAAACCCCTTCGTTGACAAACCGGCGCGAATTCCTCCGCTCATCTGCAGAAAAGCTGAGCTGTTTCATTCCCCGGTGGCCGAACCCAGATGCATCGCGCACAAAACAACCCCGTCCGAAGCGCGTTTCCGGCTACGTTCTACGACGGCCGGCCGGAGGGTCGGCCACCACGGGAAGGAAACGCGATGAAGCCCCTGAAGCGTGCTGCCGCCCTCGTCGCCTCGGCGGCCGTGCTGGCCGGCGGGATGACCGTCCTGGCCGCCGGCCCCGCGAGCGCCGCCACCGAGATCACCCTCCAGAACGTCGCCACCAGCCGCTACCTCGACAGCAACGGCAACGGCGACGTCTACACCCTTCCCGGCAACGGCGGCTCGTACCAGCGCTGGTACGCCACCGACCTGGGCGGCTCCACCTTCACCCTGAAGAACAAGGCCACCGGCTTCTGCCTGGACTCCAACGGCAACGGCGACGTCTACGCGATCAGCTGCAACGGCGGCAGCTACCAGAAGTGGGTCAAGCGGCGCGCCACCTACGGTTCCACCTACCAGAACGTGGCCACCGGCCTGTACCTCGACAGCAACGGCAACGGCGACGTCTACGCGCTGGGCGGCAACGGCGGCTCGTACCAGCAGTGGCGGTGACCACGCCCCGGTGACCGTTCGTCGTACCGTCGAATGGTTCCAACGAATCCGCTGATATGACTGTTCATCAACTCTGAATTATCCGTTCGGCGTTGATGATCCGCCCTTCCCGGAATCACATCGCCGGGAAGGGCTTTCCCGTGCTACGGTGCCCGCTCGGAGGCCCGAAAATACGGCGTCGTTCGCCAATTCGACCGAACTCCCGACCGCCCTTTCGAACAGCCGAACACATCGGCCGCGCCACCACTCGCATCGCACCCGGACCGACGGGGACGTCCAGTGACAATCAGCACGCCCACATCGGCACTCCATCGCAGGACGGAGGATGACGCGCCATCGGCGGCGTCGTCCCCCGCCCGCCGCCGGGTGCGGCTCGTCCCCTGGTCGGTCGCCCTGACCCTGTTCCTGGTCTACGCGTTCTTCACCGTCCGCCGCCACGAACTCCTGTTCACCAGCGGGTACGACCTCGGAATCTTCGAGCAGGGCGTGCGCGGCTACGCCGAGGGCCGCGGCCCGATCGTCGAACTCAAGGGCCCCGGCTTCAATCTGCTCGGCGACCACTTCTCCCCCGCCCTCGCCACCCTCGCGCCGCTCTACTGGATCTGGCCCTCGGCGAAGACGCTGCTGCTGGCCCAGTCCGCCCTGGTGGCCGTCGCCGCCGTGCCGCTCTGCCGCTGGGCGCTGCGCGCCGCCGGGCAGGCCACCGCGCTGGTCACCGGCCTCGGCTACGGGCTGTCCTGGGGGCTCGCCTCCGCGCTCGGCTTCGACTTCCACGAGATCACCTTCGCCGTACCGCTGATCGCCTTCTCGGTCTGCGCCCTCGGCGAGCGGCGCTGGACCGCCGCCGCCCTCTGGGCCGCGCCACTGGTACTGGTCAAGGAGGACCTCGGCATCACCGTGGCCGCCGTCGGCGGCTACGTCCTGTGGCGCGGCGACCGCCGGGTGGGCGCGGCCACCGTGCTGTTCGGCATCGGCGCCTCGCTGCTCGAACTCCTGGTGCTGCTCCCGGCGATGAGCCCCGGGGGCAGCTTCGCCTACTGGGACAACCTGAGCGGCGGCTCGGGCGGGCGGAACCTGCTCGCCCTGCCGCTCGACCTGGTCACCCCCGGCGAGAAGGTCGTCACCGTCCTGCTGCTGCTCGCGCCGACCGCGCTGCTGGCCGCCCGCTCGCCGCTGATGATCGTCGCCCTGCCCACCCTCGGCTGGCGGCTGCTCTCCAACAACCCGGCCTACTGGGGCACCAACTACCACTACAGCGCGGTGCTGATGCCGATCGTCTTCGCCGCCTTCGTGGACGTCCTGGTGAAGGCCCGGGCGCGGAGCGGCGCGCTGCCCCGGTGGACCGTCCGGGCCGCGCCGCCGGTCAGCGTGGCGGTCACCCTCGCGCTGCTGCCCGTGTTCGCCTTCGGCCAGTTGCTCACCGCCGACCTGTGGCGCACCCCGGCCCGGGTCGAGGCCGCCCGGTCGGTGCTGGCCACCGTCCCGGACCACGCCCGGGTCGCCGCCTCCAACCGGCTGGTGCCGCAGCTGACCAACCGCTGCGAGGTCATCGCGTTCGGCTGGCCGCAGCAGTGGTCGACCGCCGAGTGGATCGTGGTCGACGAGGAGCAGCCGATGGGCTGGCCGCTGTCGCCCGACAAGGAGCGGCAGGAGGTCGCCGCCGCCAGGAGCAGCGGCTACCAGCTGGTCCGCAGCGACCACGGGATCACGCTGCTGCGGCGCTCGGCCGACGCCGCCGCCGCGTCGGCGCCCGAGGCGACCGCGCCCGGCACACCCGCGGCCGGCTGACCGGCCCGCCTCCGAACCAGCCCTCGCCTCCGACCAGTTCAGGGATACCGTGCCAGTCGAAACCGGGCTCAGCCCGTCCACCCGCGCGAACCGGCCGCCGCTGCCGGGCGCCGCCCGCCCGTCCGCGTCCGGCGGCGCGGGCCCGCTCGCCGGACGCCGGACCGCCGTCCTCACCCTGCTCTGCTTCACGATCACGGCGGCCTGCGGGTTCCAGCAGTGGTCGGCGGTCCTGCTCGGCGGCTTCGACCTCGGCATCTTCCACCAGGGCGTGGCCGGGTACGCGCACCTGGGCCTGCCGGTCTCCCCGGTCAAGAGCTACCACCACGAGTTCCCGCCCGGCTTCTCACTGCTGGGCGACCACTTCTCGCCGGTCCTGGCCGCGCTCGCCCCGCTGTACTGGGTCTGGGAGGACCCGCGCGCGCTGATCCTCGGCCAGGCGCTGCTGCTGGCCGCCGGGGTGCCGCTGATCCGCCGGATCGCGGTGCACTGCTTCACCCGGCCGGACGACGGCACCGGTGACGCAGGCGGGTCCGCTCCGGCCGACGCGGCGCAGGCCCGGGCCGTCGGCCGGGCCGCCGACCTGGCCGGCCTGGTCTACGGCCTCGGCTGGCCACTGCTGGCCGCCGGGCGCGGCGGCTTCCACGAGGTCGCCTTCGCCGTCCCGCTGATCCTGCTGATGCTCGAACGCGGCCTCGCCCGCCGCTACGGCACCGCCGCCCTGGCCGCCGCCCTGCTCTGCGCCACCAAGGAGGACCTCGGCCTGCTGGTGGGCGTCCACGGCCTCGTCCTGCTCTGGCGCTGCCGCCCGTACGGCGAGGGCCGGGGCGAGCGGTCCGGGGACCGGCGCGGCCTCACCCACGGCGCCGCCCTGCTCGTCGGCGGCCCGCTGGCCTCGGCGCTCGCCATCGTCCTGCTGATCCCCGCGATGGGCGGGCAGCCGGACTACTACTGGGTGTACGGCCAGATCGGCCCGGACGCCGCGAGCGCGTTCACCAACCTGCTCACCGACCCGCTGCTGCTCGTCCGGGCCGCCACCGACGCCGCCGTCAAGCCGCTGCTGCTGCTCTGGCTGTTCGGCACCCTGCTGCTGCTGCCGCTGCGCTCCGCGACCACGCTCTGCCTGCTGCCGCTGCTCGCCGAGCGGGTGCTCTCCGACAACCCCAACCACTGGTCGATCGCCCACCACTACGACGCCCTCCTCTGGCCGGTGCTGCTCACCGCCGTCCTGGAGGTGCTCGGCCGGCTGCACCTCAGGGGCGGGACGCACCGGCGCGCCGCCCACGGCCTGGGCGCGACGGTGGTGGCGGGCTCACTGCTGTGCAGCCTGCTGCTGGGCGGGATCAGCCTGCTGACCCCGGCCTTCTGGCGACCGTCGGCGAGCAACGCCGCCCTGGTCCGCGGGGCCGGGCTGATCCCGGACGGCGCGCAGGTGGAGGCCGACAACCAGGTGGTGCCCCGGCTGGTCGGCCGCACCGACGTGGTTCTGGTGGACGCCACGCCGCGCGGGCGCGACTACGTCCTGATCCGCTCCGACACCCGGACCTTCCCGTTCCAGCGGGCGGAGGAGCAGGCCGAGCGGATCGGGCTGCTGCTCGCCCACGGCTACCGGCGGCTCTGGGCCGAGGACGGGGTGGTGCTGCTGCACCGCGAGGGCGAGGAGCCGGTGCCCGGCGCCCGGGTCCCCGACGACGACAGCACGCCGGTGAAGGAGATCGTCCCCACGGACGTCGGCCACAACCTGTTCAAGGGCTGAGGCCGCACCGTGTCCCCGGTCCGCGCGGACCGGGGACACGGGCAGGCCTGGCCGGGCCGGGGTCAGGTGGCCATCCGGTGGCGGGCCGGGAGCGACGTCCGCCAGCGGACGAACATGCCGGCCAGGGCCAGCAGGGTGGCGCCCCACACGACGCTGAAGACGATCAGCATCGGGAGCCAGGTCACCTGGGAGGCGACGGCGCCGAGGCCGAGCGAGAGGCCGACCATGAAGACGATGGCGGTCGGGGTGAGACTGCACAGCCAGTGCAGCGCCCGGTGCGCCCGGCTCGGGTGCTCCGGCGCGTCGGGGCCGGTGTCCAGGGCCTTGTAGGTGATGAGGTCCATCGGGAATCGCCTCCGGGGGTGTCGGGGGAGGTCACCAGGCAGGGAGGTCATGAGGCCTTCCGGGGAGTGGCGGACTTCCGGGTCGTGGTCTTCTTCGCTGCGGACTTGGTGGTCTTCCTGGCCGCCGCCGACGACGTCTTCTTCGCGGCGGCGCGCTTGCGCGGGGCCGGCTTCTCCTCGGCCTTCTCCTCGCTCCCCTCCCCGTCCCCTGCCTCCTCCCCGGCGGCCTCGGCCTCGGCGCGGCCCGGGTGGGCGTCCTTGGCCTGCCGCAGGCTGCTGCGCAGCGCCTCCATGAGGTCGATGACGTTGTCCGGCGCCGCCCCCGCCTCCTCCTCGTGCGGCACCTCGACGCCCTGCAGCCGCGCCTCGATCACCTGCTGGAGCGCCTGCTGGTAGTCGTCGTGCAGTTGGCCGAGGTCGAAGTCCTCGGAGAGCGTCTCCATCAGCGAGCGCGCCATCTTCAGCTCCTGCGGCCGCACGGTCACGCTCTCCTCCGGCGCGATGCCGGCCGCCGGACGGACCTCGTCGGGCCAGATGCAGGTCTGGAGCACCAGCGTGCCGTCGTGCACCCGCAGCACCGCCGGGGACTCCCGGGTGCGCAGCGCGATCTTGGTGACGGCGATCTGCCCGGACTCCACCAGCGCGTCGCGCAGCAGCGCGTAGGGCTTGGCGGCGGCCTTGTCGGCGACGCCGACGTAGTAGGCCTTGGAGAACATCAGCGGGTCGATCTCGCCCTCGTCGACGAAGGCCAGCACGTCGATGATCTTCTTGCTGGGCAGCGGGAGGTCGGCGAGGTCCTCGTCCGTGAGGGTGACGGTGCGGCCGTCCGGGGACTCGTAGCCCTTGGCGATCTCCGCGTACGGGACCTCCTTCTCCTCCCGCTCGCAGTACCGCTTCATGCGCACCCGGCCACCGTCCCTGGCGTGCACCTGGTGCAGGGGGACGTCGTGCTCCTTGGTGGCGGAGTAGAGGTGGACGGGGATGGAGACCAGGCCGAAGCTGATCGTCCCCTTCCAGGTGGTCTGCATGGGGTCGCTCCTTCCCGGAGCCGTCCCGGTGGTTCGCGCGGGGCCGGGGCAGCCCGGCCCCGGGGGTTCCACTCTGCCCGGATTTGCCCCGTTCGGCCACAGGATGCCGCCGGACCGGCGGACAATGGACAGGCAGGACAAGCAGGACAAGCGGGACGACCGGACGAGCGGGGCATCGGGACGGAGGTGGGCGCGTGGGGCGGAGCACCGGGCCGGCCCCGCCGCCGGCCGCGACCACGTACCGGGTGCGGTACGCGCTGGCCGGCGAGGCGGGGGTGCGGCACGCCGAGGTGACCGTGCTGCCGGGCTACTCCCAGGAGGGCGACATCCCGGCGATCCTGGCCGCCCGGCTCACCGGGCGGCCGGCGGACGCGCGGCGGATCGTGCTGCTGGACGTGACCGAGACCTGAGCACCCGGGACCGGCCCACGAACGGCCCGGAACCGGCTCAGGCCTGGAGCGAGGCCAGCGTGACGATGGTGATGTCGGACGGCGCGCCGACCCGGACCGGCGGCCCCCAGGCCCCGGCGCCGCGCGTCACGTACAGCTGGGTGTCGCCGTAGCGCTCCAGCCCGGCGACCGTGGGGTTGGCCAGCTCGGCGATGAAGTTGCCAGGCCAGAGCTGCCCGCCGTGGGTGTGGCCGGAGAGCTGGAGGTCGACGCCGTGCCGGACCGCGTCGTGGATGGTGACCGGCTGGTGCGAGAGCAGGACGGCGGTGCGGGCCGGGTCGCGGTCGCCGAGCGCCCTGCCGAAGTCGGGGCCGTCGCCCTTCCGCTCCCCGGCGACGTCGTTGATCCCGGCCAGGTCGAAGCCGCCGAGCTCCACCCGGGCGTTCTGCAGGGGGTGGACGCCCAGCTCGCGGACGAAGTCCACCCAGGGCTCCGCACCGGAGAAGTACTCGTGGTTGCCGGTGACGAAGAACGCCCCGTCGCGGGCCCGCAGCTGCGCCAACGGCTCCGCGTCGCGGCCGAGTTCGGGCACCGAGCCGTCGACCAGGTCGCCGACGATGGTGATCAGGTCCGGCTTGGCCCCGTTGATGGTGTCCACGATCCGCTGGGTGTGGGCGCGGCCGAGGATCGGGCCGAGGTGGATGTCGCTGACCACGGCTATCCGGTACCCGTGGGCGCGGGCCGGCAGCTTGGCGAGCGGGACGGTGACCTGCTTGAGCTTCGGCCCGCGCAGCACCCCGTAGGCGCCGTTGCCGACCACGGCCGCCGCCGCACCGGAGGCTCCGATCGCGACCGCCCGGGCGACGAACAGCCGCCGCTCCGGCGAGGGCGCGGTCAGGGAGGACGCGGTCCGGGAGGGCGCGGCCTCGGGGGCCGGGGAGGGCGCTGCGGCCCCGGCCGACGGAGCGTCAGCCTCCTTGGCCGCAGCCCCCTGCGGGACCGCCACGGCCTGCGGGACCGCCGCGGCCGGTTCGGCGCGCCGGGCCGGCAGGCGCAGCAGCAGCGGCCGCAGCAGCTCGCCGACGCCGAGCGCCAGCATCAGGTACAGCAGTACCGCCAGCCACAGGAAGCCCGGCCAGGCGAAGAAGCGCTGGACCGACATCGGGAACGCCCGGTTGCCGATCAGCGCGCCGACCGAGAAGACCGGGAGGACGACGGCGAGCACCGTACCTGCCCGGCGCCAGAGGCCGCCGGGCGCCGATACGTCGCGCACCAGCCGGCGCCAGAGGTACCAGTGGACGAGGGTCAGCAGGGCGAGGACGAGAAGGGCGCCGAGCACCACGAGCACGATCATCACGCGGCCAGTATGGACGGCCGCCTGACAAACCCCGCCGGAGGGGCCCAACTTGCTGTCGCTGCGTCAGATTTGAGCTTTCCGCGAGGTCTTTTCACCTGCACTGACCAGGCCTTTTGTGTCCGCTCAACGAACAATTGCCGGCGCCTTGTTCCGATAGCCGGAGGTAGCGGCTAGGTTGCACCGCAATGCGCGGATCCGTCCCCCACCCTCCGGCGTTCGAGTCGAGGGTCAGGCCGCGCTGGAAAGGCACAGGGCACCCTCACGATGCGTGCGGACACCACCACCCAGGCCGGATCCCCGCCGGCCGGCTCCTCCGCGATCTCCCACGGACACGGCCCCGGCGGCGACGGCCACCTCAAGGCCGGGCTCAAGAACCGCCACCTGTCGATGATCGCCATCGGCGGCGTGATCGGCGCGGGCCTGTTCGTCGGCTCCGGTGCGGGCATCGCCGCCACCGGCCCCGGCATCCTGCTCTCCTACGCGCTGGCCGGTGTGCTGGTCGTGCTGGTCATGCGGATGCTCGGCGAGATGGCCGCGGCCGACCCGCAGAGCGGCTCCTTCTCGGCGTACGCCGACCGGGCTCTCGGCCGCTGGGCCGGGTTCACCATCGGCTGGCTGTACTGGTTCTTCTGGGTGGTGGTGCTGGCCGTCGAGGCCACCGCCGGCGCGAAGATCCTCAACAGCTGGATGCCGGGCGTTCCGCAGTGGGGCTTCGCCCTGATCGTGATGGCGGTGCTGACCGCCACCAACCTGGGCTCGGTCGCCTCCTACGGTGAGTTCGAGTTCTGGTTCGCCGGGATCAAGGTGGTCGCGATCGCCGCCTTCCTGGTGGTCGGCACGCTGGCCGTGTTCGGCCTGCTGCCGGGCACCGACGCGGTCGGCACCGCGAACCTGACCGGCCACGGCGGCTTCCTGCCGCACGGGGTGGGAGCGGTGTTCACCGGCATGCTCACCGTCGTCTTCGCCTTCATGGGCAGCGAGATCGTCACCCTGGCGGCCGGCGAGTCCGAGGACCCGGAGAAGGCGGTCAGCAAGGCGACCAACAGCGTCATCTGGCGGATCGGGATCTTCTACCTCGGCTCCATCCTGCTCGTGGTGACCCTGCTGCCGTGGGACTCCGCCGCCGTCAAGGGCAGCCCGTACGTCGCGGTGCTGGAGCACGTGGGCATCCCGGGCGCCGGCCGGGTGATGGACGTGATCGTGCTGACGGCCGTGCTGTCCTGCCTCAACTCGGGCATGTACACCGCCTCGCGGATGGCCTTCTCGCTCGGCCGGCGCGGCGACGCGCCGAAGGCCTTCGCCACGGTGACCAAGCGCGGCGTGCCGCGGGTGGCGATCCTCTCCTCGGTGGTGTTCGGCTTCGTGGCGGTGTTCTTCAACTACACCTCGCCCGACACCGTCTTCGCCTTCCTGCTGAACTCGTCCGGCGCGGTGGCGCTCTTCGTGTGGCTCGTGATCTGCTTCTCCCAGCTTCGGATGCGCCGGATCATCGAGCGCGAGTGCCCGGAGCGGCTGACCGTGCGGATGTGGCTGTACCCGTACCTCACCTGGGCCGCGATCGGCATGATCGGGTTCGTGGTGGCGTACATGTTCACCGACGCCGACGGTCGGAAGCAGATGTACCTGTCGCTGGTCGCCGCGGCCATCGTGCTGGCGGCGTCGGCCGTGGTGGGCCGTCGGCGGCGGGCCGCGGAGGTGGCTCCGGCATCCTGAGCCGGCGCGCAGTACCGCCCGCGGACACCGGGCCCGGGAGCCGTTGCGGAGGCTCCCGGGCCCGGCGCCGTTTCCGGTGCCGCTCGTCCGGTGCCGCTCTTCCGGTGCCGTTCCGTGACGGGGCGGACATGACCCGGCGACGTCCCGGCCCCTACCCTTTTCCCTCATGCGAGATCTTGCAGCGGGGATGGGGTACCTGGCCAAGGGCCAGAAGTGGGTGGGGCGGCACGGCCGCTGGTGGGCGTTCGGGATGATCCCGGCGCTGATCACACTCGCCGGCTACGCGGTGGCGCTGTTCTTCCTCGGCGGCTGGGCCGGGGACGTCGCCGAGTGGGCCACCCCGTTCGCCGACTCCTGGTCCTCTCTCTGGCAGGACCTGCTGCGCACCACGCTCGCCGCGGTGGTCTTCGTCGGCGGGCTGCTGCTGTCGGTTCTCACCTTCACGGCGGTCACGCTGCTGGTCGGCCAGCCGTTCTACGAGGAGCTGTGCGAGAAGGTCGACGAGACCGAGGGCGGCGCGCCGACCCCGCCGGAGGTCCCGCTCTGGCGGGAGCTGGTGGTGGCGGCCCGGGACAGCCTGTTCGTCCTGGTGCGGGCCGGCGGCTTCGGCGTGCTGCTGTTCGCGGCCGGGTTCATCCCGGTGATCGGGCAGACCGTGGTGCCGGTGCTGGGCTTCCTGGTCTCCGGCTTCTTCCTCACCCTGGAGCTGACCTCGGTCGGCCTGCAGCGGCGCGGGGTGCCGCAGCGCGAGCGGCTGCGGCTGCTGCGCGGGCGGATGGGGCTGGCCCTCGGGTTCGGCGTGCCGCTGGTGCTGGGGTTCCTGGTACCGCTGGTGACCGTGGTCGCCATGCCGGGCGCGGTGGCCGGTGCCACCCTGCTGGCCCGCGACCTGGTACCGGTGGAGGAGGAGCCGCCGTCCTCGGAGGCGGAGGACGACGAGGAGCCGGACGCGCCGGCCGTGCCCGACCTGCCGGACCACGGCACCCAGCGGCCCGTGGACGGCAACCCGTACTCCGCCGCTCCGCGACCGCTGGAGCAGAACCCGTACCGGAGCGTGTGAGCACCCGGTCACCCAGCGTCCGGCCCGGCGTCACCCGTCTGTGAGGCCTCCCACACGCGCCGAGCGGTCTACTGCCGCCGATAGTGGTCGGACGCCGGGCGGCGCCCCGCCGGACATCCGCGGAGGGCGGCGGCATGGACGGCCCGGCCGCGCAGGGCCGGAAGAACGCAGGCGCCAGGCCGGTTCGCGCCGTTCGTTCAACGACGACGCCCGCGTTCCATCCATCGATTCATAAAAACGGACAAATCACCACTAAGCGCCCGGCGTCGGCCGGGCGCTTCGTCGTTGCGGCCGCCCGCTCCACTACCGCCCGTCGTAGCAGTCGGCTTTGCCGCCCGTACCGGGCTCTGCCAAGAATGGCCCGTCGCCAGGCAGCGCGGCCGGTCCCCCCGCCGCGCATCCCGTCCCGCCCCGTCCCGCCGTACGCAGCGCCGTAGGCACCGGGGTACGCACCACGGCCGTCCCGTACGCCACCGCGGGCCCCTCCCCCGAGCGGTCCCCGCGCGATGCCCGGCGCCCGTGCCCGCCGCCCCGCCCGGGGCCGGCACGCCCGGACGGCCACCTGACGGCACCCCGACGGAAAAGGATCGCCCGCTCCATGCAGCTCAGCCATGCCCGCCGCAACTCGCTGATCACCGGCATCGCCACCCTGGTGGTGGCGGGCGCGGCCACCGCCGCCCTCGCCATCCCGGACAGCGGGACCGCCGTCGCCGAGGCCCCCGCGGCCGCGGTGGTCGGCACCACCGGCGACACCTCGGCGGACGCGCAGGCCGCGGCGCAGGCGCAGGCCCAGGCGGACGCCCAGGCCGCCGCCGCCGCTGCCGCGCAGGCCCAGGCCGAGGCGGACGCCGCCGCACAGGCCCAGGCCGCCGCCCAGGCACAGGCACAGGCCGAGGCCGAGGCGAAGGCCCGGGCGGAAGCGGAGGCGAAGGCCAAGGCCGACGCCGCGGCCGCCGCCTCCCGCTCGCAGGAGCGCTCGGCGCTGAACAGCAAGCCGGCCTACTCCGGCAGCCCGCGCCAGATCGCCGCCCAGATCGTCCCGGCCGGCCAGCTCCAGTGCTTCAACAACATCGTGTCCCGCGAGAGCAGCTGGAACGTGACCGCCACCAACCCCTCCTCCGGCGCCTACGGCCTGGTCCAGGCGCTGCCCGGCTCCAAGATGGCCTCGGCCGGCGCCGACTGGCGCACCAACCCGGTCACCCAGATCAAGTGGGGCCTGAACTACATGAACTCCCGCTACGGCAGCCCGTGCGGCGCCTGGGCGTTCTGGCAGTCCCACCACTGGTACTGAGCCGACCCCTCCGCCTCCGAGCCCGCGGACCCTCCGCCCGCGGGCTCGCGGCGTTCCTCAATCGCGCCCGGCCCCGGCGAGCACGTCGAGGAAGTGCGGGTTGAACATCACGCCGAGGACGTTGCCGAACGGGTCGCGCACCGCGCCCGCCCGGAACGGCCCGTAGTCGCGCAGCGGCTCGTGCGGCGCCGCGCCCAGCTCCAGCAGCCGCGCCATGACCGCGTCGACGTCGTCCACGTGCCAGTACGCCACGACGCCGGCCGGGGCGGACGGCGTGCGGGAGATGCCCAGCTCCTGGCTGTGGTCGCCGAGCCGGAACTCCACGTAGTCGGGCCGCTCGAAGTAGGGCTCGACGCCCAGCACCTCGGTGTACCAGGCGCGGGCGGCTTCGAGCTCCTCGGCGTGGTAGCGGACGGTGGCCAGGCCCCGGAAATTCGTCGTCTTCGTCATACGGGCAGTGTGCCCATCATCTAGGACGGATCCTGTCCGCGACTCCCGGCGGCCCCTCGGGAAGCCGTGTGCGGTTTCGGGTCCGAGCTGGCCGAAATCCCGGTGGTCCCGGGCCTGTCCGGGGCGCGAGAGTGGGACCCATGGATCAAGTGAGGCTCTCCGACGGGGTCGTCACGCTCACACCGTTCCGGGCGGCGGACATCGACGCGCACCTGGCCGGCGAGGACGAGCTGCTGGTGCGGTGGCTGAACGGCGGACCGAGCACCCGGGCCGGCACGGAGGAGTACGTACAGCGGTGCACCGCGCAGTGGGTGTACCGGGGGCCGGCCCGGGTGTTCGGGATCCGCACCGGGCCGGAGCCGGTGCTGGCCGGCACCATCGACCTGCGGTTCGCGATGCCGTGCCTGGCCCCCGGACAGGTCAACATCGCGTACGGCCTCTACCCCGCCTGGCGCGGGCGGGGCCTGGTGACCCGGGCGGTGCACCTGGTGTGCGGGTACGCGGCGCGGGAGGGCGCGAGCGAGGGCGTGATCAGGGTCGACCCGGAGAACCACGCCTCGGCGGCCGTGGCCCGGCGGGCCGGCTTCCGGTACTCCGGGCGGGTGGCGGAGCCGACTGGGCCGCCGCTCGACCGGTACGTGCGCGAGCTGGCCGTCGGTGACGGCCCGGCCAGGGCCCGGACGGCGGCGGTCGTCGGCGTGCGCTGAACGGCCGTCAGGGGCGGCGGCTGCGCACCGCTGCCACCACCTCGCCCGTCAGCAGCCCGATGGCGATCGCCGTCACCAGGGTCACCAGCTCCACCAGGTCCCGAAACCCCCCGATCGGGTGACCGCCGGCCAGGTCGGTCAGGCCGCGCAGGCCGAGCGAGCCGACGGTCAGGGTGAAGAACCCGGGCAGCAGCAGGATCAGCCGCGGCGGCGCGCCCGGGCGGGCGGCGAGCCGGGTCGCGACGGCGCTGAGGACGACGGCGGCGGCGAAGGTCCCGGCCACCTCGCCGGCCAGCCAGGTGGCCAGGGTCTGCGCCGCCACCGTCAGGTAGACCAGGAGCAGCAGCACCGGCCCGAGCCTGGCGGGGATCGCGAAGGCCAACACGGTGCCCGCGGTGAAGACGATCCACGCGGTGAACAGCGCCCAGCGCGGCAGGTCCCGGGCGGCCGCCACGTCGAACAGCGCGTGCCGGTCACGGCCGGTGACGGCCAGTCCGATCAGCACCCCGACGTACAGCTGGAGCAGCAGGAACACCGCGTAGACCAGCCGCACCGCGCCCGGCGTGAGGTGGCCGGCGGCGAGTTCGGCGGTGGCGGCGCTCAGGTAGTCGCCGGGGACGAAGTAGAACAGCGCGGGCAGCATGATCAGCACCGGTCCGCCGTGCGCCGGGGTGCGGGCGAACACCAGCAGCGCGATCACCGAGACCACGACGGCCGCCGCCAGCGGCAGCACCGGGTTCAGCCGGGGCCAGTGGCCCGCCGCCAGCGCCAGGGCCGCGCCGGCCGAGGCGAGCACGGCGGTGGAGCCGACCTCCCACCAGGTGGGCTGCATCAGCGGGGCGAAGCCGAGCGAGAACAGCACGATCCCGAGCGCCTTCGCCCACCAGGGGTACGGCGGCGGGGTGGTGTCGAGGGCGGCGAGCCGTCCGGCCGCGGCGGCCAGGGTGAGCCGTCCCGCCTCCAGGTCGGCGAGCAGGGCGCGGACGGCGGCCACCTGGTCGAGGCGGAACACCTCGGGGAACGCCCGGACCGTCACCGTGCCGGTCCCGCCGCCGGAGGTCACGTCGAGCACCGCGCCCTCCGGGACGACCAGCAGCCGCGCCGAGCCGCCGAGCGCCCGGGCCGCCCCGGCCACCGCCGGTTCCAGCTCCTGGACGCCCTCGCCGCTGTTGCGCAGCAGCACGGTGGTCAGCCGGGCCAGGAAGGCGGTGAGTTCGCCGACCCGGGGTGGCCGCGCCAGCTGCTCCAATGCCCGCCTCCGTCCGCGTCCCACCGTGGTGACGCCTCCAGCCTGCCCGCCGGCCGGGAACGGCGCGCGTCGGGCGCGGACCGGCGTCATGGCCGGCAGCCGGCGGGCGGCGTCGTGCGCGTGCCCGCATTCCGGCGGACGCCCCCGGCAGCACCGGGCCGCGCGCCGGTCAGAGGTGCGCCGTACCGCCGTCGGCGGCGAGGGCGGCGGCGATCCGGTGCAGCGTGTCGGCGCGCAGGTCGTCCGGCAGGGGCGGCAGGACGTCCATCCACAGCGGCAGGGTGGAGCCGAGCAGCTGGCGCTGGCCCTCGGGGCGGGCGATCAGCCACAGGTGCAGATGGGCCCCGCCGTCGCCCCAGCGGTTCACGTGCACCCGGCCGACGCCGCCGAGGCCGAGGACCGCCCTCTCCGCGCGCTGGAGCATCGGGCCGAGCTCGGCGGCCCGGGCCGGCGGGAGGTCGAGCAGGTCGTGGTGGCCGCGCGGGTGGAGCAGCAGCACGGCGGGCAGGCCGTGCGGCTCGCCGAAGGCCCGCAGCCGCCAGTGCTCGTCGGTCCAGACGTACTCCTCGTCCGGGCGTCCGCACTCCTTGCACTCCGCCGGGCCCGCCTCGCCGTGCCGGGGAGGTTCGGGCAGCTCGGGGGCGTCCAGCGGTCGCACCCGCAGTGCGCCGCCCTCGGACGGCTCGTACGGGAAGATCGACCAGGACGGCGCGGCGTCCTCGGGGATCGGCAGGCGCTCGCCGACCGGCAGGTGGGCGAGGAAGCGGCGGGCGTCGGCGTCGGGTTCTGTGATCATGGCGACGACAGTGCCAGACCCGCCGGGCGCCCGGCCAGCCCTTTCCCGGTACCGCCCGCCGGTCAGTGCTGCGATGATCGGCGGTAGCCGTACCACCGCCCGGGAGGACCCGCCCGTGAGCCGCCCCGACACCACCCCCGGCACCGACCTGGCCCGCGACCTGTCCGCCGTGCTGCGCGGCGAGGTGCGGTTCGGCGCCGCCGAGCGGACCGTCTACAGCCACGACGCCTCCAACTACCGCCACCTGCCGCTCGGCGTGGTCAAGCCCGCCGACCTGGACGACGTGCGCACCGCGCTCGCGCTCTGCCGCCGCTACGAGGTGCCGGTGGTGGCGCGCGGCGCCGGGACGAGCATCGGCGGGCAGGCGATCGGCCCCGGCTCGGTGGTGCTCGACTTCCGCCGCCACCTCGGCGCCGTCCTCGGCGTCGACCCGGAGCGCCGCACCGCGCGGGTCGAGCCGGGCACCGTCCTGGACGACCTCCAGCGCGCCGCCGCCCCGTACGGGCTGCGGTTCGGGCCCGACCCGTCCACGCACAGCCGCTGCACGCTCGGCGGCATGATCGGCAACGACTCCTGCGGCGCGCACTCGGTGGCCTGGGGCCGCACCGCCGACAACGTCGAGTCGCTGGACCTGCTGCTCGCCGACGGCACCGAGCTGACCGTCGGCGGCCCGCTGGACGCCGCCGGGCGCGCCGCGCTCGCCGCCCTGCCCGGTCGGGTGGGCCAACTCCACCACCGGCTCCAGGAGTTCACCGACCGGAACCTGGCCGTGCTCCGCCAGGGCATGCCCGCGTTGCCGCGCCGGGTCTCCGGCTACCCGCTGGACGCGCTGCTGCCCGAACGCGGTCACCACCTGGCCCGCGCGCTCACCGGCACCGAGGGCACCTGCGCGCTGCTGCTCGGCGCCACCGTCAGGCTGGTCGAGGAACCGCCCGCCCGCGCCCTGGTACTGGCCGGCTACCCGGACGAGACGGCCGCCGCCGACGCCGTCCCCGCGCTGCTGCCGCTCGGCCCGCTCACCGTGGAGGGCATGGCCGCCGACCTGATCGCCGCGCTGCTCGCCGCCGGCCCGCGCCCGCCCGCCCTGGACCGGCTGCCCGAGGGCGCCTGCTGGCTGTTCCTGGAGACCGGCGGCGCCACCCCCGCCGAGGCGCTGGACGCGGCCCGCCGCCTCGCCGACGCCGTCCGGCGCGAGCGCACCGCCACCGCCGCCGTGGTCACCGACCCGGCCGAGCAGCGCCAGCTGTGGGGCGTGCGGGAGGCGGGCGCCGGCATCGTCACCCGGCTGCCCGGGGGCGGCGAGGCCTGGCCCGGCTGGGAGGACTCCGCCGTCCCGCCGGAACGGCTCGGCGACTACCTGCGCGGGTTGCGCGCGCTGCTGCGCCGGCACAGCCTGCGCGGTGTGCCGTACGGGCACTTCGGCGAGGGCTGCGTCCACCTGCGGATCGACTTCCCGCTCGCCGAGCCCCACGGGGTGCTGGTGTTCCGGGAGTTCATGGAGCAGGCGGCGGATCTGGTGGTCTCGTACGGCGGTTCGCTCTCCGGTGAGCACGGTGACGGGCAGGCCCGCGCCGAGCTGCTGCCGCGCATGTACCCACCCGAAGTCATCGCCCTGTTCAAGGAGTTCAAGCGGATCTGGGACCCCGAGCGGCTGCTCAACCCGGGCACGGTGGTCGATCCGCGCCCGCTCGACGCCGATCTGCGGTTCACCGGCCCGGTGCGCGCGCTGCCGCTCGCCCTGCCGTACGAGCAGGACGGCGGCAGCCTCGCCAAGGCGGTGCGCCGCTGCGTCGGCGTCGCCAAGTGCGTCGATCCCAACACCGGGGTGATGTGCCCCAGTTACATGGTCACCGGCGAGGAGCGGCACTCCACCCGGGGCCGCGCCCGGCTGCTCGCCGAGATGCTGCGCGGCGGCGGCCCGGCCGGGGGCGCGATCGCGGACGGCTGGCGCTCGGCCGAGGTCCGCGAGGCGCTGGACCTCTGCCTCGGCTGCAAGGGCTGCGCGAGCGACTGCCCGGTCCACGTCGACATGGCCGCCTACCGGACCGAGTTCCTGTACCAGCACTACCGGCACCGCCCGCGCCCCGCCGCCCACTACGCGCTGGGCCGGCTGCCGCTCTGGCTGCGCGGCACGGCCCTCGCGCCCGGCCTGGCGCCCGTCCTGGCCAACACCCTCGCCCGCTCACCGGCCGCCGGCGTGCTCAAGCGGCTCGCCGGGGTCGATCCGCGCCGGGTGCTGCCGGTCCTGCCGCCGGAGCCCTTCACCCGCTGGTACCGGCGCCACCGCGCCACCGCCGGCCCGGCCCCGGCGGGCGCGCCGCCCGTCCTGCTCTGGCCGGACACCTTCGCCAACCACCTGCAACCGGAGGTGCTGCGCGCCGCCGTCGAGGTGCTGGAGCACCTGGGCTTCGACGTCCGGCTGCCGGCCGGCCCGGTCTGCTGCGGTCTCACCTGGTACTCCACCGGCCAACTCCCCGGCGCCCGGAGGGTGATGCGGCGCAGCCTGGCCGCGCTCGCCGCCACCGGCCTGCCCGCGGACACCCCGGTCGTCGGGCTCGACCCGAGCTGCACCGCGACGCTGCGCGAGGAGGTGCCGCGCCTGCTCGGCGCCGAGGGCCGCCCGCTGGCCGAACGGACCCGCACCTTCGCCGAGTTCATCGACGAGTTCGCGCCGGACGCGCCGCTGCCGCAGCTGCCGGTGGAGGCCGTCACCCAGACCCACTGCCACCAGCACGCCGTGCTCGGCAGCGCGGCGGACCGCCGGGTGGAGCGGCGGATGGGTGTCACCAACCGGGTGCTGGACTCGGGGTGCTGCGGCCTGGCGGGCAACTTCGGCTTCGAGCGCGGCCACTTCGAGGTGTCGGTGGCGATCGCCGAGCGGGTCCTGCTCCCGGAGGTCCGCGCCGCCGGGCCGCGGACCGTGATCCTCGCCGACGGCTTCAGCTGCCGCACCCAGATCGCCCAGCTGGCCGAGGGCCGGCGGGCCCTGCACCTGGCGGAGCTGATGCAGCGGGCACTGCGGGCACAGCCGTCCGAGGGCGGGTGAAGCCGCTGACACCGTGCGGCCCGGCCGCCACAATGACGGCATGACCACCCTCACCGCCGCCGAGGCGGACAAGATCCTGGCCGACAACTTCGCCCCCTGGGTGCTGGCGCTCGGCCTGTCGGTGACCGACACCGGCGAGCAGCACGCCGTGTTGCGGCTGCCCTGGTCCGAGCAGCTGGCCCGGGAGGGCGGCGCGCTCTCCGGGCAGGCCCTGATGGCGGCCGCCGACACCGCCTGCGTGATCGCGGTCTCGGCGGCCCGGGGCGGCTTCGGCCCGATGACCACCGTCCAGCAGTCGACCAGCTTCCAGCGCGCGGTCACCGGGCGGGACGTCCTGGTGCACGCCCGGGTCACCAGGCTGGGCCGGCGGATCGCCTTCCTGGACATCACCCTCACCGCGGAGGGCGAGCAGAACCCGGCGGCCCACGCCACCGCGGTCTACGCGCTGGCCTGAGCCGTCCGGCGTCCGTTCCGGCGCGTCACGCGCCCTGCGGCGTCTCCAGCACCTCCTTCGAGCGCGGCGGGTCCTCGGCGCAGACCGCCGTCACGAACTCCGCCACCAGCGCCTGCGGCATGCCGCGCGCGATGTCCGCCTCGCTGATCATGCCGACCAGCTCGTGCTCCGGGTGGTTGATCACCGGCAGCCGGCGCACCCGGTACTGCTCCATCACCCGCAGCACCTGCTCGACGTCCTCGTCCGCCTCCACCGTCATCGGCCGCCCCTGGGCCACGTCGCCCGCCGTCACCTGCTGCGGATCGAGGCCCTCGGCCACGCACTTGAGCACGATGTCACGGTCGGTGAGGATGCCCAGGAGCTTCTGCCGCTCCCCGCAGATCGGCAGTGCGCCGACACCGCGATCCTTCATGATCCTGGCCGCGGCGGCGAGTGTCTCGTGCTCGCGCACGCACTCGGCGCCCCGGTGCATGATGTCGCCCGCATTGGTCATGATCGGCCTCCTGACGTGCCTGCCACTCCCACGTCTCCATCGTGGTCCGGCGCCGGGAGCCCCGCCACCGGGCCCGCTACGCCGCACCGCCGCCACCCTGCCCCGGTTTCGGGGAATTCAGCGGCGAGCGGTCCAACACCTCCTCCAGCGGCGGCAGTTCGAGCTGCTCCATACCGGGCAGCGGCGGTTCCTCCACCGCTCCCGGCTCCACCGCGCCCGCGCCGGGGGTGGCGCCGTCACGCTCTGCGCCGTCACGTTCTGCGACGCCGCGCCGGTGCGTCTCCGCCGCGCTGTCCAGGAACCTCAGCAGCTCCACCGGGAACGGCAGCACCAGCGTCGAGTTCTTCTCCGCCGCGACCTCCACCACCGTTTGCAGCAACCGCAGTTGGAGCGCCGCCGGGGTCGAGCTCATCACGGCGGCCGCCTCCGACAGCCGCGCGGACGCCTGGTACTCGCCGTCCGCCGTGATGATCCGCGCCCGCCGCTCGCGCTCGGCCTCCGCCTGCCGGGACATCGAGCGCTTCATCGCCTCCGGCAGGGCGACGTCCTTGATCTCCACCCGGTCGATCTCGATCCCCCAGCTCAGCGCCGGACTGTCGATCATCAACTCCAGCCCCTGGTTGATCGGTTCGCGGTTGGCCAGCAGGTCGTCCAGTTCGCTCTTGCCGATGATCGAGCGCAGCGAGGTCTGCGCCACCTGGGAGATCGCGAAGTTGTAGTCCTGCACATTGACGATCGCCTTCACCGGGTCCAGCACCCGGAAGTACACGACCGCGTCCACCCGGACGGTCACGTTGTCCCGGGTGATGCCCTCCTGCGCGGGGATCGGCAACGTCACGATCTGCACGTTCACCCGGCGCAGCCGGTCCGCCACCGGCACCAGCGCGACCAGGCCCGGCTGCCGCACCTCCTCGCGCACCCGCCCGAACCGGAACACCACACCGCGCTGGAACTGCTGCACCACCCGGACGCTCAGCCCGCCCACCACGGCCGCCACCAGCAGCACCGCGACAATGACCCCGAGCACCACATCGACGACCATGACGGCCTCCTCGCGCAGCAGCGAGCCCCGGCCGTCGCCGACCCGCCCGGCCGGCGCCCGCCGGAACCACCGATTCCACGCTACGCCTGCCCGGCCGCTCCCGGGCGAACCCCGTGCGCGCCCCAGGGTCCGTCTTCGAACCCCCGTCGTCCGCCCGCAGGGCGGGCCTGGCGGTGTCCGGGTGCGTGCATCGCAAGGCGGAGGTGGGGGCGCCTCCCGGCAGGCGGGGGTTCGAAGACGGGCCCTACGATCGTCGCCATGCCGCAGTCCCCAGCCCCGTCGGGCCCCGCCGGCCCGCCGGACCCCGCCGACGACCCGGACCACCCGCGCCACCCCGCCGAGGCCGCCGCCCGCGCCGCGGACCTCACCGTCCTCGACCGCGTCGTCACCGGCTGCCGGGCCTGCCCCCGGCTGGTCGAGTGGCGCGAGGAGACCGCCCGCGTCAAGCGCCGCGCCTACCTGGACTGGGACTACTGGGCCCGCCCGATCCCCGGCTTCGGCCCGCCCGACGCCCCGCTCGTCCTGGTCGGCCTCGCCCCCGCCGCGCACGGCGCCAACCGCACCGGCCGGATCTTCACCGGCGACCCCTCCGGCGACCTGCTCTACGCCGCCCTGCACCGCCTCGGCCTCGCCAACCGCGCCGAATCCGTCCGCCACGGCGACGGCCTCGCCCTGCACGGCGTGCGGATCACCGACCCGGTCCGCTGCGCCCCGCCCGACAACAAGCCCACCACCGCCGAACGCGACACCTGCCGCCCCTGGATCGCCCGCGAACTCGAACTGCTGCGCCCCACCGTGCGCAGCGTCGTCGCCCTCGGCGGCTTCGCCTGGCAGGCGCTGCTGCCCGCCCTGGACGCGGCCGGCTGGACGGTCCCCCGCCCCCGTCCCCTGTTCGGCCACGGCGCCCACGTCACCCTGCCCGCCCGCGACGGCGGCCCGCCGCTGGAGCTGTACGGCTGCTACCACGTGAGCCCGCGCAACACCAACACCGGCCGGCTCAGCACCGCCATGCTGCGCGAACTGCTCCGCGCCGCCGCCCGCTCCGCCGGCCTCAGCCCGGCGGAGGACTGACCCGCCCGCTCACCCGAAACGCGCCAGCTTCGGCCGCTCCGCCCGCGCCCACACCTGCGGCAGCGCCAGCCGGGCCCGCTCCGCCTCCGCCAACTGCCGCCCGTACAGCACGCCGTGGCCGAACGGCTCCTCGGAGGTGCCCGCCCGGCCGAGCAGCGCGGCCGCCGCCACCACGGCGTCCTGGTGCTCGCCCAGCACCTCCTGGACGGCCTTCATCCGCTCCACGTACCGCTCCGCCGCCCGGCCCGCCACCGGTACGGCCGTCTCGCCCGCGTACCTGGCCCGCTTGGCCGCCTTGCGGGCCTCGTGCAGGGCGGTGTCCCGCTCCCCGCCCGCCGTGAGCGCCGCCCGCACCCGCTCCGCCGTCCGCCGCTGCTCCCGCGCGGCCACCCGGGCCAGCTCCGGACCGGCCGCCCGTCCCGCCCGGCCGCGCAGCGGCGGGTCGGCCAGCAGCGCCGCCAGGCCGTCCGCCAGGGCGCGGCGGCGCGGGCTGTCCAGCGCGGCCGACACCTCCGGCCACACCCGCCGGTACTCGGCCCGCCCCCAGCGCTCCAGCTCCGCCGCGAGCCGCTCGGGCCCGCACTCCGCCGGCAGTTCCCGCGCCCGCGCGACCAGCCGCTCGCCCAGCACCTCCCGGTCCCTGGCCCTCCCCAGCGCCGCCGCCAACCACCGCAGTTCGGCCACCAGTTCGTCCGTCGCCCCCGGCGCGAGCAGCCGCCGGTACGTGCGGAACGCACTGCGCAGCCGTCGGCACGCGACCCTCATCCGGTGCACCGCGTCCGGCTGGTCCGCCCGCACCGCCTCGTCCAGCCCGGCCAGCACCTCGGCCTGCGCCCGGACCCGCCCGAGCACCACCTCACCCACGGTGACCATGCCAAACCCCCTCCCGGGGCCCACCAGATCCCCTCCAGGCTAAGCCCGTCCGCCCCCGGACAACCACGCCCCGCCGCGGAGCGGAAAGTCGACCCCACCGACTTTCCACTCCGACCGACGACCCGCGAATGGGGTGGCGGCGCGGAGTGGAAGGCCGGCCCCGCCGACTCTCCCCTCCGGTGGCCGGCCCGCCGGGGCGGGGGCGGGTGTCAGGGGTGGGTGGGGGTGTTCAGGAGGACGGGCAGGGTGCGGTGGCCGTTGGAGATCAGGGAGTCGACGGGTTCCAGGTCGGCGTCCGGGGCGAGGGTCAGGTTGGGGAAGCGGTCGAAGAGGGCGCTCAGGGCCGTGCGGGCCTCCAGGCGGGCCAGCGGGGCGCCGAGACAGAAGTGCGGACCGTGGCCGAAGGCGAGGTGGTCCTTGACCTCCCGGGTGATGTCGAAGACGGCGCCGCTGTCGCCGTGGCGCGCGGGGTGGCGGCCCGCGGCGCCGTAGGAGGCCAGGACCGCCTCGCCCCGGTGGATCGTGCCCCCGTCCGGGAGCTCGATGTCCTCCAGGGCGAAGCGCAGCGGCAGGTGCGACAGGGGCGCCTCCCGGCGCAGCGACTCCTCGACCACGTCCTCCCAGCCCGCCTTTCCGGCCCGCACCAGGTCGAGCTGGTCGGGGTGGGTGAGCAGTAGGAAGATGGAGTTGTCGATCAGGTTGACGGTGGTCTCGTAGCCCGCGGCGACCACCAGCATGACGGTGTCGAGCAACTCCTCCTCGGTGAGGGCGCTGCCGTCGCCCTCGATGTCGCGGGCGGTGATCAGCAGGGAGGTCATGTCGTCGCCGGGCTGCTCGCGCTTGGTCGCGATCAGCGTCGTGATCACCGTGTAGAGGGCCGCGTTGTTGGCCTGGGACTCCTCCGGGGTGAGGGTGGTGCTGAAGACCCCGTCGACGTACCGGCTGAAGCCGTCGCGCAGTTCCTCGGGCAGGCCCAGCAGGTGGGCGATGACCCGGATCGGCAGTGCGCGGGCCAGCTGCTGCCGCAGGTCCACCGGGGCGCCGCCCGCCCCGGTGGCGGCGATCGTGTCGAGCAGCCCGGCCGTCATCCCCTCGATGCGCTCGCGCAGCGCGGCGATCTGGCGGGGGGTGAAGGCCGCGCTCACCAGGCGCCGCAGCCGGCGGTGGTGCTCGACGTCCGTCGTGGACATGTTGCGGGCCGTCACCCACAGGGCGAGCGGCCAGCCGGCCGCCACCGCCTCGTAGTCGGGCCAGTGGTGCGAGCCGTTCTTGGCGATCCGCGGGTCCTTGAGGAGGGCTGCCAGCAGGTCGGGGTCGGACACGGCCCACGCCTGCACCCCGAGGACCTCGGCGGGGGTGGCGGGTCCGCGCGCGATCAGCTCGGCGCTCTCAGCGTCGCGGGCTCGCCCGGTGGGGTCCAGGACGAGCACCGAGTGGTCGACGGGGCACTTCAGCGGGCTGTTCAGGGGGGCAGGCGGGTTCTCCGACTGACGTTCCACGAGGTCTCCTTCACGCGGGGGTTGAGGCGACAGACCACGAACGTACGTTCGAGAATGGTCTGTCCACGCGCGGCCTGTCGAGTGCGCATCCCCTCCCCGCCATGTGCCCCGGCGCGCCCCGAACGCGCCCCCGGAGGGACGGAATGCCGACGTCAGGGGCGGAGTTCGACGGCCAGCGACATGGTGTAGCCGACCAGGGCGGCGAAGAAGACCACGGCGGTGGTGTAGCGGGCGGTGAAGGGCAGGCCGGCCAGAGCGGGGTAGAGGAGGACGGCGGTGCCGGCGGCGAGATCGGCGAGGTAGAGGCCGCGGGGCGGGGCGGCACCCGTCGTGCGCGCGGCCCAGCCGGTGGCGACCAGGAAGCCGGTGAGCAGGATGAAGCCGGACAGCAGGCCGGAGCCGATGCTGGCGAGCACGGGGTGGGGCTCGGGCGGGAGTTCCCCCTCGGGGACGGCCGGACGGATGCGGTGGGCGACGGCGAGGGCGCCGACGGCGAGCGCCACGCACGCGGCGGCGCTCAGCAGGGGGGCGGGGTTCATCGGCGGCTCCGGTTGGTGGCGTGGTGGTGGCCGAGGGCCGCGGCGAGCGCGGCCGGGACGAGGACGGTGAGGACGAGCACGGCCGTCCAGGCGACCGGGTCGAGGCCGGCGGCGGGCGGCGCGGCGGTCGGCGGGGGCGCGGCGACGACCGCAAGGGTGGCCGTCGGAGTCGGGGCCGGCGGGGGCGCGGCCGGGGGCGGCGGCGGGGGCTGGGCCATCCAGCTCGGCGAGGCCTGCGCCGGGAGGGGCGCCGGCGGGGGCGTGGCCACGGGCGGCCGGGCGGACGGCGGCGCGGGCGGCGGCATCGCCTCCACGGTGATCGGGGCGCGCGGCGGCGGCACGGCGGCCGGGGTCGGGGCGGGGGCCGGAACCGGCTGCGCCGCGTGCGGCGAGGCGGCCGGGGCCGGGGTCGATGTCACCGACGGCACCGGCACCGGCACGGGGACCGGCGAGGGCGCCGGCGTCGGAACCGGGGAGGCGGTCGATGACGGCTCGACGGAGGTCGGCGAAGGCGCGGGCACGGACGGGGAGGGCGCAGGCGGAGAAGCCGACGGCGACGGCGACGGGCAGTGCCACGGCCAATGCCACGGTGTCGGCACCGCCGGCGCCGCCGGTCCGACCGGCCCCGGGCCAGGGGCGAAGTCCATCGCCCGATTGTCGGACCGTCCCACCGCCCCCGTCAGCGCCTGACGGCCCCTCACCCGCCCCCGCCCCGCCAAACCCATCGCGCCGGTGAACTCCCCGCCCCCGCTCCCCGAACGAACGACCGATGTGGGACAACCTGTGCCCCGATCCGGCCGCAACCCCGGACGCACCCTCGTGCACGATGTAAACGTCGTGGCATACTCCGGAGCGTGACGACCTCCACCCACGCGACGAGGGCCCTGCGGGCCGCGGTGTTCACCGCGCTCGCCGTGCCGCTGTCCGCGCTGGGCCAGGTCCTCATCACCGGCCGACCACTGCCGCTGTCCCTGGTGGCGATGGCCACCGTCGTCGTGTTCCTGGTCTCGGCCGTACTGGCCGGCGGGGAGCGGCGGCTGTCGCAGATCGCGGCCGTGATGGTCCCGGTCGAGCTGCTGCTCAACACGACCTTCAACCTGGGCCAGACCGCCTGTGGTCCGGTCCTCGGCGGCGACCTCCCCGCCCGCGGCATGAACCTGCTGGTCTGTGGCGGCGGCTCGGTGGACGGATCGTCGCTGCTCTACGGCCAGTTGGGGCATTCCGGGCGGCTCGCGCCCGCCGCCACCCAGGTGCTGCTCCTGCTGGTGCACCTGGTGATCGCGCTGGCCGCCGCCGCCTGGCTGCGGCTCGGCGACGCCGCGCTGTCGGGCCTCGGGCGGGCGCTGCGCGCGCTGCGCCAGGCCGTCGCGACGCCGCTGCGGGCGCTGGTCCTGCTGCTGGTCCCGGCGCCGGCCCGGCCGGTGCTGCGGGTGCCGCTGCCGGTGTCGGACCGCCGACGCCCGCGCCGCGAGGACGTGGTGCTGAGCCCGGCCCCGCGCCGCGGCCCGCCGCTGCTCGCGCCTGCCTGCTGACGAGCCCTTCGAGGCCCCGTGGCGGGCGGCGCACGACTCCGCTTCCCGTCCGGTCCCCCTCCGGCCCGCGCGCGCCCGTGCCCAGCACGCCGTGCGACGCGCCCCCGGAGCGGGACAGCCCCGCGCGCCCCGCGGCGCGCCCCCATCACGGAGTTGACCGAGCATGGCTCACCCCAACCAGAAGCCCTCCCGCAAGCAGGCCCAGAAGACCAGCGCCCGCGAGCGCATCCAGGAGGCGCAGCGCCAGGAGAAGCTGGCCGCCAAGCGCCGCAAGCTGATCGTCGGCGGCGTCTCGATCGTCGCCGTGCTCGCCCTGGCCGGCGGCACCGCTCTCGCGATCAGCAAGGGCGGCGACGACAAGTCCTCCTCGGCGGCCGAGCCGACCGCGCTGGTCGTCCCGGCGAACACCTCCGGCCCGGACGGCACCGTGATCACCTACGGCAAGCCGGACGCCGCGCACACCCTCCAGGTGTTCGAGGACTTCCGCTGCCCGGTCTGCAAGACCTTCGAGGCCGCCAACGGCGACACCATCAAGAAGCTGGCGGACGACGGCACCGTCAAGGTCGAGTACCACCTGGCCGCGTTCCTGGACAAGAACCTCGGCGGGAAGGGCTCGCGCACCGCGCTGGCCGCGATGGGCGCCGCGGTGAACGAGGGCGTGGACAAGTTCAAGGCGTACCACGACGTGCTGTACGCCAACCAGCCGGAGGAGCGCGAGGACGCCTTCGGCGACGTCAACCACCTGCTGGAGCTGGCCGACCAGGTGCCGGGGCTGAAGACGGACGCGTTCGTCAAGGCGGTCACCGAGCGGACGTACGCGCCGTGGGCGAAGAAGGTCGCGGACGCCTTCAACGCGAGCGGGGTGACCGGGACGCCGACGGTGAAGGTGGACGGCAAGCCGCTGACGCTGTTCCCCGGCAACCGCCCGGCGACGCCGGAGCAGTTCACCGCCCAGGTGAAGCAGGCCGCGGGCTTGCAGTGAGCACCACCGGCCCGGCCGACTTCCCGGCCGGGCCGGCCCCTTCCCCACCCACGGAGTGCTCTGCCATGACCGCATCGACCGCTCTGCCCGGCTCCCCCTCCCTGCCCGCCCCCGCGCCCGCCTCGGCGCCGATCGGCGCGGGCCGCGGGTTCTCGCTGTTCGTCCTGTTCACGGCCCTGATCGGGCTGGCCGCCTCGGCCGTGCTGACCTTCGACAAGCTCCGGATCCTGGAGGACCCCTCCTACATCCCCAGCTGCAACCTCAACCCGGTGATCAGCTGCGGCTCGGTGATGCGCACCGACCAGGCCGAGGTGTTCGGCTTCCCCAACCCGCTGCTGGGCCTGGCCGCGTTCGGCGCGCTGGCGGCGGTCGGCGCCGGGCTGCTGGCGGGGGCCGCGTACCGCCGCTGGTTCTGGCTCGGCCTCCAGGCGGGGACGCTGCTCGGGGTGGGCTTCGTGCACTGGCTGATCGACCAGGCGCTGTACGACATCGGCGCGCTCTGCCCGTACTGCATGGTGGTCTGGGCGGCGGTGGTGCCGCTGTTCTGGTACACGACGCTGCACAACCTGCGCTCCGGCGTGATCCCGGTCGGCCCGAGGCTGCGGCCGGTGGTCCGGGAGGCGGCCCGCTACCACTGGGCGCTGCCGGTGCTCTGGGCGGCGGTGATCGCGCTGCTGATCCTCAACCGGTTCTGGTTCTACTGGTCCACCCTGCTCTGAGGTCCCACCACCCCCTCAGCCGAACACCGCCCGGCGGAACGCGTTGCGCAGGGCGGTGAGCGGCTGGAAGTCGCGGTCGTAGTGGACCTTGTTGGTGAGCAGCAGCGCCCAGCGGCCGCGGCGGCGGGAGACCCAGATGCCGGTGCCGGTGAAGCCGTAGTGGACGAAGGTGCCCTCGGCCGGGTCGGTGCCGGCGGCGCAGAGCCAGGACAGGCCGCGGGCGGGCGCCAGTCCGCCGGTCTGCACCCGCAGCGACTCGGCGGTCCACGGCTCGCCCCAGGGCGGCGCGGACCCGGCGGACCCGGCGGGCGGGGCGAGCAGGGCGGTGAGGAAGCGTTCCAGGTCGCGGGCGGTGGAGAAGGCGCCGGCGTTGCCGGAGACGCCGCCGAGCAGCCGGGCGGAGGGGTCGTGCACGACGCCGCACAGCGGGCCGCCGGCCGACGGTTCGTCCTCGGTGGGGGCGGTGCGCTCGGCGGGCCCGGGGCCGAGCGGGCCGTAGCGGGTGTCGGTCATGCCGAGCGGGCGCCAGGTCTGCCGGGCGGCGAGTTCGTCGAGCGGCGCGCCCGCCAGGGACTCCACCAGGTGGCCGAGCAGGACGGCGGCCCGGTCGGTGTACTCGACGGCGACGCCGGGCGGGCGGTGCAGCGGCGCGGCGAGCACCCCGGCCCGGATCGCCGCCGGGTCGTCCCCGTAGAGCTCGGCGAACCGGGTGCGCAGCGGCATTCCGGCGGTATGGGTAAGTAGTTGACGGGCCGTCACCACACCGACCGGGCGGCCCTCGGCCGACGGCCAGTAGTCGTGCAGCGGCCGGTCGAGCGGTAGGCGGCCGGCCTGCCAGAGCGCTCCGGCGCAGGGCCAGAGCGCGATGATCTTGGTGACGCTGGCCAGGTCGAAGAGCGTGTCATGGCCCATCGGCCGCGCGCCGTACGGACCCTGGCCGAGCACACCGCAGCGGCCGCGGCCACGGACGCCGTCCGCGTCGCCGACCGACCAGACGCCGCCGGTCCCGGCGGCACGCAGGCCGGTGGTCACCAGCCGCTCCAACGGCCCGCCGGGCGCGGCGAGTTCGGCGAGCGATCCGGCCATCCGTACCCCCCGTTCGCGCAGTGGCCTCCCGGCCGGACCCCGCGGGCCCGCCCGGGAGGCTACCCGGCCGCAGCGCGGGTCAGACGGCGGACGCGCCGTCGAACTCCTTGCCGAGGCAGATGCTCTGCTCGTGCTCGCGGTAGAGGCCGAACTTCTCGATCGCCGTGTAGCCCTCGGAGGCGTACAGCGCGACGGCCTCCGGCTGCTCGGTGCCGGTCTCCAGGATGAACCGGGTGCGGCCGGCCTCGGCGGCGGTCCGCTCCAGGTGGCGCAGCACCACCCGGGCCAGGCCCCGGCCGCGCGCCCGGGGGCGGACGAACATCCGCTTCAGCTCGGCGTCGGTGGCGCGGATGCCGAACGGCTCGGCCCGCTTGGCGCGCCAGCCGCCGCAGGCGACCGGCTCGCCGTCCAGATAGGCGACCAGGAAGAGCCCGGCGGGCGGCTCGAAGTGCTCGGGGTGCAGCTCGGTGAGATCGGCCGCGCCGTAGCGGCGGACGTACTCCTGCTGCACCTCGGCCGCGAGCACCTGGGCGTCGGGGTGACCGAAGCCGGTGATCCGGATCTCTGTGCCGCCGTCCCTGGTGTCGTGCACGAAGGGTCCGCCGGTGGTAGTGCTCTCCATGGTCGTCAAGCCTAAGGCCCCGGCTCAGCCCGCCTCGGGCCGCCCCTCGAAGCGGGCGACCAGCGCCTCCTTGCCGAACATCCGGGCGGTGTCGACGGCGGACGGGGTGCCGGCCGCCGGGTCGGCGCCACCGGCCAGCAGCACGTCGAGGACGTCGTCGCTGCCCTTGAAGACGGCGCCGGCGAGCGGGGTCTGACCGCGGTCGTTGGCGCGGTTCGGGTCGGCGCCGCGCTCCAGCAGGGCGGTCACGGCGGCGGCGTGGCCGTGGTAGGCGGCGAGCATCAGCAGGGTGTCGCCGCGGTCGTTGGTGAGGTCGGCCGGGGCGCCGGCGTCGACGTACGCGGCGAGGGTGTCGGTGTCACCGGCCCGGGCGGCGTCGAACAGCCTGCCGGCCAGGGCGATCACGTCGGCGTCGGGGGTGTCGGTCATGTCTCGGCCTTTCTCCGGGGACGCGCCCCGCGCGGGGGCCGTCCGGGTGTTGTCGGTGGTCGCGCCGGACGCACGCTAGCGCACCACGCGCGGGCGCGGGGGTCGCGCGACCGTTCGGGCGAACTTTCCGGCACGGAGCGGCAACACCCGGAAACCACCCATTTGCCCCGTTCCATCAGCTATTACCTTTTGTCACGATTGTGGCACTTTCCGTGGCACCGTCCCGTCCCCTCCCCGAGGAGCAGACCGTGATCCTCTCGATTTCCGGCATCGTCCTGTTCGGCACCATCGCCTTCCTCTTCTTCCGCAGGGACGGACTGAAGGTCTCCCATGCCCTCGTCTGCGCCCTCTTCGGCTTCTACGTCGCCGGCTCCTCGATCGCGCCGAGCATCACCGCCGGCGGCGCCAGCCTCGCCAGCCTGCTGGGCGGCATCAAGTTCTAGGTCGTGCAGGAGCCCAACCGCCCCCCACTCCCCCGCACGGGCCCGGACGCGGATCCCACCGCCCCGGGCCCGGCCGTTTGCAGCCCGCCTCCCACCGACCGTCCCACTCGCCCGGGGAGCCAGCTATGCCGCTCAACCGCAACCACCTCAGCAAGGGCCGCGACCTCGTCCGCACGGCCGGCGACCACGCCTCCGACATGTTCGCGCCGCTCACCGTCATCGGCCGCGGGCTGCGCCACCACGCCGCCTGGGCCAAGGACCGCTGGCAGGCCACGCCGAAGGACCGGCGCGGCCCGACGCTCTTCCTGACCGCCGCGATGCTGACCGGGATCTACCTGCTGCCGCACGGACTCCTGTTCGCGCTGATCGCGCTGATGGCCAGCGCCGCCTGGGCGGGCCGCGCGCCCAAGGCTCCGCCCGCCCCGCCGGAGCCGGACGTCGCCGACGTCAAGCTCACCGCCCTGTACGCCGCGCTCACCCCGTACCTGGCCGGACCGGACGGGCTCGGCCCGCTCTACCACCACGAGGGCGGCTACCGGGACGTCTTCTCCGGCTGGGAGTTCGACGCCGAGGGTCGGCTGGTCCGGCTGGAGATCGCCTACCCGGCGTACTTCACCGACACCGAGCCGGCCGCCCGGGCCCGGATCGAGCAGGTCGTCCAGGGCAAGGCCGGGCGGGCCCGGGAGTACCGCTTCGACTGGGACGAGGAGTCCAACCGGCTGCGGATCGCCGCCCTGGCGCCGCTGCCCACGGACATCGCCGCCCAGCGGTTCGTGACGGCGCCGGGCGAGATCGTGCTCGGCTTCACCGACGAGGACGGCAGCGCCCGCACCATCCCGGTGCACCAGGGCGGGGCACTCGTCCAGCAGCCGCCGGTGGTCTGGCGCACCGGCCCGCGCTCGGCCGAACCGCACCTGCTGGCGCTCGGCGTCCGCGGCCACGGCACCTCCAGCCTGATCCGCTCGGTGGCGCTCCAGGCCCTGCCGTTCGCCGACCTGCTGGTGATCGACGGCGCCGGGACCGGCGAGCACGCCTGCCTGGTCAACCGGCCCGGGGTGCACACCGTGGAGACCAGCCTGCACGGCGCGCTGGCCGCGCTCCAGTGGGCGGCGCAGGAGACCGGGCGCCGGCTCACCGTGCTGAACGCCGCCCGGCACTCCGGCACCACCCCGCCGGAGGACGCCACCCGGCCGCTGTGGCTGCTGCTCGACCACCCGACCGAGCTGAGCGAGCTGGCGCACGCCGAGGGCCGCCCGGACCCGCAGGACCTGCTGGAGCTGCCGCTGCGGCACGGCCGGGCCGCCCGGGTCACCGTGGTGGTCGCCGACGACGTCGAGGCCCGGGACCGGATCTCCCCGAGCCTGCGGGCCACCACCCGGGCCCGGGTGGTGCTCGGCCCGACCGGCCCGGAGGAGGGCCACGCGGCGCTCGGCGTGCCGCTGGACATCGTGCCCGCGACCCGGACCCCCGCCGGGCGCGGCTACGCCCGGATCGGCAACGGCGCCCCGGTCCGCCTCCAGGTGCCGGCCACCGTCGACCCGCTGGACGAGGACGCCCCGGCCTCGCTGCGGGACGCGGTGATCGCCCTGCTGCCGCACCGCGACACCCGCACCGAGGCGCCCGCACCGGCCGCACAGCCCGTCCAGCCGCTCCCGGACGGCCCGCCGACCGTCCAGGTGGAGCTCGACCCCGAGGCGCACACCGGGGTGGACCTCGCCAAGGGCCCGGCCGCGCTACGCTTCCGACCGCTCGCCTGACACCGGCGGACCGGCGGACCGGCACCCTGGACGGGAGGGGCGGCGCGGGCCGCCGACCCCCCTCCCGGTAGGCTCGTCCGGGAACGGCCGACCGATCGCCAGATGTGAAATAGGTGACACCTGGGGTGATATCACCGGCCAGATGTGACAAATCGGGCGCTGGTGGGTACAAACAGGGGCGGCACGACAGACGACGCATGTCCCGGGACGGGAATCTTCGTCGGAAGCCGAGCGTTGACCGAACGACGAAGAACAGCGACCACTAGTCCTGTGGGCCATAAGCCCGGGAGGCACGATTCATGAGCGAGCGAGCTCTCCGCGGCACGCGACTCGGGGCCACTAGCTACGAGACCGACCGCGGTATTGATCTGGCTCCCCGCCAGACCGTCGAGTACGCATGTCAGAACGGACACCGATTCGAGGTTCCCTTCTCGGTCGAGGCGGAGATTCCGCAGGCCTGGGAATGCCGTTTCTGTGGCCAGGAGGCGGTGCTCCTCGACGGCGACGAGCCGGAGGAGAAGAAGGTGAAGCCGACGCGCACCCATTGGGACATGCTGATGGAGCGCCGGACGCGCGAGGAGCTGGAGGAGGTGCTGGCCGAGCGGCTGGCCGTGCTCCGCTCCGGTGGGATGAACCTCGCGGTGCACCCGCGGGACACCCGCAAGAGCGCCTGACCCCGCTCCCGCCGACGGGCGGGGGCACGCGAAAAGGGACCCTGGTCACCAGGGTCCCTTTCGCATGGGCCGGTGCTCGCATTGGCCGGTGCGGCGGTGCACCGGTGCACCGCCGCGGGCGGTCAGCCGTTGATCGGCGGCCGGTAGGTGGTGTCCGGCCCCTGCGGCCCGGCCGCCGGACCCTCGCCCGGCTCGACCACCTCGCCCTGGATCACCTTGCCGTCCGGCCGGTGGATGCGCAGCTGCTCCTGCAGCCGCATCGCGTCCGCGAACGGGTCGGCCCCGGCGCCCACCGTGGAGCGCAGCGCCTTGTCGGCGAACCGGCGCCCGGCCGCCCGCCACAGCGCGCGGGTCGGCGGGAACAGCAGGGTCAGCGCCAGGACGTCCGAGAGGAAGCCCGGCAGGATCAGCAGCAGGCCGGCCAGCACGGTCAGGCTGGTGCCGGTCTGCGGCTGCTCCGACTTCGGGTCGCGGGTCTGCGCCAGGGCCGCGGACAGCGCCCGGGCGCCGGCCCGCTTGATCAGCGAGCCGCCGAGCACCGCGCCGGCGATCAGCAGCAGTACCACGGTCAGGCCGCCCAGCCACGAGCCGACCTGGACCAGCAGCCAGATCTCCAGCACCAGCCAGGCGGTCAGCAGCAACGGCAGCACCCGCCGCAGCTTCGAGCGCGGCGCCGGACGGGCGGGGGTAGCTTGCTGGGTCACGGTACGAATCCACTCCAGGCGGTGCTCTGCGCGCCGCACGGGAGGTCCGGGCCGGCTACGGCACCACCTGGTCCAACGGCCGGCCGGCGGTCTGTGTTCCACGCCTCCTGGCCAGGACGATCCCGCCCGCGCAGGCGAGCAGTCCGGCCACGGCGAGGGTCCACTCGGGCACGGCGCCGACCCGGTCGGCGACGGTGGTGCCGTCGCGCAGCGGGACGGTCGCGGACAGCTCGGCGGCGGTCAGCTCCTCGGTGCGCTGGACGACGCTGCCGTCCGGGGCGATCACCGCGCTGATGCCGCTGGTCGCGGCGATCAGCACCGCGCGGCCGTGCTCGACGGCGCGCAGCCGGCTCATCGCGAGCTGCTGCTCCGGCTGGCCGGTCTTGGCGTAGGTGGCGTTGTTGGTCTGCACGACGAGCACCCGGGCGCCCTGGTCGACGGTGTCGCGGACGATCTCGTCGTAGGCGACCTCGAAGCAGATGACGTCGCCGATCCGGGCCGGGCCGAGCTGCATGACGCCGTTGTGGTCGCCGGGGTAGAAGTCCCGGGCGACCCGCTGGAGCCGGGTGATGACCTTGGACAGCTGGTCGCGGAACGGCACGTACTCGCCGAACGGCACCGGGTGCTGCTTGGTGTAGGAGGCGCCGGGGCCGGTCACCGGGTCCCAGACGATGCCCTCGTTCTGCACGTGCTGCTCGTCCGGGCCGTCGACCAGGGTGCCGACCAGGGTGGGCACGCCGATCGCGCGCACCGCCTCGTCGATCCGGGCGTAGGCCAGCGGGTCGCTGAACGGGTCGAGGTCGGAGGAGTTCTCCGGCCAGATCACGATGTCCGGCTTCTCGGCCCGGCCGGCCTTGACGTCCTCGGCGAGCTTCTCGGTGGCGGCGGCGTGGTTGTTGAGCACCATCATCGGGCGGCCCAGGAAGTCCATGCCGGGGTTGGGCACGTTGCCCTGGATGACGGCGACCTTGACGGTGTCGGCGGGCGCGGTGGGCACCGGCACCAGGTAGCCGGCGAGCATCGCGGCGACGGCGCCGAGCCCGGCGGCCGCGGCCTGCACCGGGCGGCGCGCGGCGCCCCGGCCGGCCACCCGCAGGGCGGCCCAGGCCAGCAGGGTGCCGGAGAGGGCGACGGCGAAGGTCACCAGCGGGGCGCCGCCGAGCGCGGCCAGCGGGGTGTACGGGGTGGCCGTGTTGGCGAAGGCGAGCCGGCCCCAGGGGAAGCCGCCGAGCGGCAGCCGGTCGCGGGCCCACTCCTGGGTGATCCACAGGCAGGCGCCCCAGAGCGGCCAGCCGGGCAGCCGGGAGGTGACGGCGAGACCGGAGCCGAGGGCGGCCAGGAACAGCGCCTCGACGACCGACAGGCCGATGGTGGCGTCCCAGCCGATCACTCGCAGCCAGCTCAGCAGCATCAGGAAGAACGGCAGGCCGAAGGCGAAGCCGGTCCAGGCCGCCTGCCGGGCGGTGCGGCCCCGGGTGAGCAGGGAGAGCGCGGCGACGCCGAGGACCGACAGCGGCCAGAGGTCGAAGGGCGGGAAGGCCAGCGCGAGCAGCAGTCCGGCGAGCGCGGCCAGCCCGGTGCGGGGAAGGCCGGCCCGGATCCTGGCGAGGGCGCGGGCGACCCGGCCCGGGCCGGGTGCCTCGTCGGGGGTCTCGGGCGCGGTCCCGGACCGCTCCTGGGTGACGGGCATGGCCACCGTCGCACCATCTCTCTCGACGCCGCTCCGCGCAGGGCGCGGGGCGGCTGTTCGGACGCTGTCCGAAGAAGGTACCCCGGAACGACACCCCGTCGTGAGCTGAGGGTCGTTCCGCCGTCGCTCAGCGGGGGGCGTACCGGACCTCGGCGAGCGGCCAGTCGGCGGCGAGCCAGGCGCGGACCGCCCGGTACACGGCGGCGTCCAGGACTGCGCGGTCGGCGCGGACCCAGGAGCTGACCCTGGCGCCGCCCGGCCGCTCGTCGTCCGGGTAGAGGTAGACACAGCCGACGACGGCGTCGCCGGGGGTCTCCCGGACGGTGTAGGTGAAGCCCCGGCGGGCCTCGAAGTCGGCGGCGTGCCGGCGCAGGTCGGCGAGGTTGCGCTCCGGGCTCATGCCCTCGACCGGGGGCCAGTGGCCGTGTTCCCAGCCGGGGGTGGCGCGGATGTGGCCGATGCTGGCGCTCCAGGCGACGTGGTCGGCCTCGTTGTGCTGTTCGCCGAGGGGTTCCAGGCGGAACCCCTCGGCGATGAGGGTGCGGGGGACGGTGAAGGCGGCGGGTACGAGCGGGTGATCGGTCATGCCGGAGAATCTACGGCCCGCCCCCGCCATGATCATCCGCTTGACCGCCCTACGCCGCGGCCAGGTGGACGGTGCGGCCGCGGACCACGGTGCGCAGGCAGGTGGGCAGCGGCTCGCCGGGGGTGAGGTCGGGCAGGCCCGGGGTGCCGGAGCGCGGGTCGGTGGACCAGCCGGCCACCCGGTCGTCCGGGGCCTGGACGACGAGGTCCCCGGCGGCCCAGACGGCGAAGCTGGCGACCGCGCCGGGGACGAGCACGCCGTCCTGGTCGCGGCCAACCGCGCGCCAGCCGCCGCGGGTGTGGGCGGTGAACGCGGCCCGCACCGAGATCCGGTGCTCGGGCGTGCGGTGGAAGGCGGCGGCCCGCACCGTGCCCCACGGGTCGAGCGGGGTGACCGGGGCGTCCGAGCCGAAGGCCAGCGGGACGCCGGAGCGCAGCAGCGCGGCGAACGGGTTGAGCGCGGCGGCCCGCTCGGCGCCGAGGCGCTGCACGTACATGCCGTCCGGGCCGCCCCAGGCGGCGTCGAAGGCGGGCTGCACGGAGGCGGTCAGGCCCAGCTCGGCGAAGGCGGCGACGGTCTTGTCGTCCAGCGCCTCGGCGTGCTCGACCCGGTGGCGCTGCGCCCGGACCCGGTCGGCGCCGACCCGCTCGCCGGCGGCCCGGACGCCCTCCACGACGGCGGCGATCGCGGCGTCGCCGATGGCGTGGAACCCGGCCTGGAGGCCGGCCTCGGTGCAGGCGGCGACGTGGTCGGCGACCTGGGCGGCGGTCAGGTAGGCGGTGCCGGTGTGCGCGGCGTCGCGGTAGTCGTGGTGCAGGCAGGCGGTGCGCGAGCCGAGCGCGCCGTCGACGAAGAGGTCGCCGCCGGCGCCGACGGCGCCGAGCCGGCGGGCGGTCTCGACGCCGCCGCGCTCGCTCAGCTCGCCCCAGTAGCCGAACACCTCGGGGCCCTCGCCCCCGGCGGCCAGCTCCAGCAGGCCGGCGAGGTCCTGTTCGGAGGAGATGTCGGGGCCGGCGCACTCGTGCAGGGCGCCGATGCCGAGTTCGGCGGCGCGGGCCAGGGTGGCGCGCTGGGCGGCGCGGCGCTGCTCGGCGGTGAGCCGGGCGAGCGCGGTGCGCCGCACGGCGTGGTGGGCGTCGCGGGTGAGCGGGCCGTCGGCGTCGAAGCCGGGCTGCCCGGCGAGGCCCTCGGTGAGGGCGCGAAGCGCCGTGGTGGCGAGCGCGGAGTGCACGTCGGTGCGGGAGAGGTAGACGGCGGCGCCCCCGGCGGCGGCGTCCAGCTCGGCGAGGGTCGGCGGGCGGCCCTCCGGCCAGCCGGTCTCGTCCCAGCCGTGGCCGATCAGCACGCCGCCGGGCCGCTCCCCGGCGGCGGCGAAGGCGGTGAGCGCGGACAGCGCGGCGGCCAGCGAGGGGGCGCCGGTGAGGTCGAGGCCGGTGAGCGCGAGCCCGGCGGAGGTGGCGTGCACATGGGCGTCGACGAAGGCGGGGGTGACCAGGGCGCCGTCCAGCTCGACGATCTCGTCGGCGGTCCGCGCGTACGCCTCGGCGGCGCCGTCGCTGCCGACCCAGGCGACGTGCTCGCCCTCGACGAGCATGGCGGTGGCGAAGGGGTCGGCGGGGCTGTAGACGGCGCCGCCGCGCAGCAGGACGGTCCGGGAGTTGCGTTCGGTCATGCGGCCTAGTCTGCACCCCCGCGGCGCCCGCTCAGAGCTTCGGGGGGCGGGCCTCGTAGGGGGTGGACAGGACGACGGTGGTGCGGGTGGAGACGCCGGCGGCGCTGCGGATGCGGGCCAGCAGGTCCTCCAGGTCGCCGGGGGCGCCGACGCGGACCTTGAGGATGTAGTTCTCCTCGCCGGCGACGCTGTGGCAGGCCTCGATCTCGGGCAGGTCGGCCAGGCGTTCGGGCGTGTCGTCCGGGGCGCTGGGGTCGAAGGGTTTGACCGAGATGAAGGCGGTCAGCGCCAGGTCGACGGCGTCGGGGTCGACGATCGCGGTGTAGCCGCGGATCACCCCGCGCTGTTCGAGCCGGCGCACCCGCTGGTGCACCGCCGAGGTGGACAGGCCGGTGGCCTTGCCCAGGTCCGTGTAGCTCATCCGGCCGTCCTGGAGGAGCAGCTGGACGATGCGTTGGTCGAGATCCTCCACAAGGCGCAAACCTACCCCCTCGGGGGCGCGCGGATCGCGGCACGGGGGGCGCACGGCGTCCGACCTCGGGGGCGTGCGCGGGGCCGGGAGGAGGGCGCGGCGCGTCACCCGGCGCGCCCTGGGGTGTCGCGCGGGCACATGCCGGACGAATGTGGCGAAGGACACACCCGGTGCATCACAGTGCGCCGAACCGCAGGGTTATGAGTCCGTTTCGGCGGGAAGTGCTGGTTGTGGCCCCGGGCGACCACGCCGGGCCCGATCCGAGGGGGATCACCATGCGCGTTACCGACCAGCGCCCGACGGGCGCGGACGACGCCCACGATACGACCGACCGCGAGGATCTCGCGGTCCCCGACGAGACCGCGCCGGGGCTGGATCCGGGCGAGGCCGACACCTGGGAGATCGCCCGGGTGCACTGCCCGTCCTGCCGGCGCCCGATCGCGCTGGTGGGCGACGAGGAGCGGCTGCCGCAGCACGCCGTCCTGCCGCGCCCCTGGCACCCCTTCTCGCCCGCGCTCTGCCCCGGTTCGGGCGCGCCGACGGACGACCTGGTCGAGGTGGAGAGCGCGGAGGAGGCCGGGTCGGCCGGCCTGGACGCGCTGCTGACGCTGCCGGGCGGGCTCGACTGGCGCACCCAGCCGTTCTCGCACGCGATGGTGCACCGCCCGGTCCGCTCGGTCCCCGCACCGGCCATCCCGGAGCAGCGCGGCCGCTTCTCGCGGCGCTGAACACCCGCCCGCCGTACGGCCCCTGACGGTTGGACAGGAACGGCCCCCGGGCGTCACCCCGCACCCTGGGGTGACGCCCGGGGGCCGTTTCCGGGCCGGGCCGACCGGCTCCCGCGAGAGCCGGACCCGGCCGTTCGGGGGGGGTCAGGACTTGGTGAGGTGGCGGCCGATCACCAGGCGCTGGATCTGGTTGGTGCCCTCGACGATCTGCAGCACCTTGGCCTCGCGCATGAAGCGCTCGGCCGGGAAGTCCTGGGTGTAGCCGTAGCCGCCGAGCACCTGGACGGCGTCGGTGGCCACCCGCATCGCGGTGTCGGTGCAGAACAGCTTGGCCATCGCCGCCTCCTTGGAGAACGCCAGGCCGGCGTCGCGGCGGCGGGCGGCGGACAGGTAGAGCGAGCGGCCGGCCTCGATCTGGGTGGCCATGTCGGCGAGCATGAACGACAGGCCCTGGAAGTCGGCGATCGGGCGGCCGAACTGGCGGCGGGTGCGCGCGTAGTCGACGGCGAGGTCGAGCGCGGCCTGGGCGACGCCGATCGCGCAGGCGGCGATGCCGAGCCGGCCGGAGTCCAGTGCGGCGAGCGCGATCTGGAAGCCCTGGCCCTCGGTGCCGATCAGCCGCTCGCGCGGGACCCGGACGCCGTCGAAGTGCAGCTGGGCGGTCGGCGAGGACTTCATGCCCATCTTCTGCTCCGGCGGGGCGGCCGAGAGGCCGGGCTGGGCGCCGGGCACCAGCAGGCAGCTGATGCCGCGGGCGCCCTCCTCGCCGGTGCGCACCAGCGCGCTGTAGAAGTCGGCCTGGCCGCCGTGGGTGATCCAGGCCTTGGTGCCGTTCACCACGTACTCGTCGCCGTCCAGGGCGGCGCGGGTGCGCAGGGCGGCGGCGTCGGAGCCGGACTGCGGCTCGGAGAGACAGTAGGCGCCGAGCTGCTCGCCGGAGAGCATGCCGGGCAGCCAGCGCTCGCGCTGCTCGTCGGTGCCGAAGGTGGCGAGGGCGTGGCAGGAGAGGGTGTGCACGCTGACGCCGAGGCCCACCGCCAGCCAGCCGGCCGCCAGCTCCTCCAGGACCTGGAGGTAGACCTCGTAGGGCTGGTCGCCGCCGCCGTGGCGCTCCTCGTAGGGGAGCGAGAGCAGCCCGGCCTCGCCGAGCGTGCGGAAGACCTCGCGCGGGAACCGGCCGGCGGCCTCGTCCTGCGCGGCGCGCGGCAGCAGCTCGCGCTGGACCAGATCGCGGGTGAGGCCGAGGAGCTCGCGGGCCTCCTCGCTGGGGAGCTGGCGGTCGACGGCCTTCGCGGGGGAGGTGGTCATGGTGGCTGGTCGCCTCCTCGGTCGTGCGCGCCCCGGGGTGTGATCGGGCCCGCGCGGGGTGTGGCAGCTCGGCCCGGCCGGCACCGGATCACGGTGAACGGCCGTTCACATGCTCGGCGATGCGAGTATGCCCGATCATGGCGCCGCCGTCACGACCTGCACCGGATCACTGTCCGTATCGGCGCACGGCCCCCCGTAGGGTTGACGTTGTGGCTGCTTCCGAGACCTCCGCCGCCCCGGTAATGGGGCCCCGCACCGCCGGCGACGCCCGCGACGCCCGGAACGCGCTCGCCGCGCTCGCCGACGGACTGCGGGCGCTACCGCCGTCCTGCGGCCCGGTGCGGCTGGTCGCGGTGGACGGGCACGCGGGCTCGGGCAAGACGACCTTCGCCGGCCGGCTGGCCGCCGCGCTCGGCGGCGCCCCGGTGGTGCACCTGGACGACCTGGCGACCCACGCCGAGCCGTTCGGCTGGACGGAGCGGCTGCGCACCGAGGTCCTGGAGCCGCTGGCGGCGGGGCGGGACGCGGCGCACCGAGTGTACGACTGGACGCTGCGCCGCTTCGAGGGGACGGCCGTGGTGCCGCTCGCGCCGGTGGTGCTGGTCGAGGGGGTGGGCGCCGGGCGGCGCGCGGTGCGGCCCTGGCTGAGCCGGCTGGTGTGGATGGAACTCGACGCGGCGGCGGCCCGGCGGCGCGGCGAGCAGCGCGACGGACCGGAGCTGGCGGAGTTCTGGGCCGGCTGGGCCGTCGCCGAATCGGCGCATTTCGCCGCCGACCCGAGCCGCCCGTTCGCCGGCACGGTGGTCGACGGGGTGACCGGGCGGATCGCGCCGGGCACCGTCGGTGAACCTTCAACAACCCCCTTGACCTGCGGTCTCGCCACGAAATAAGTTCTCATTCGTTGCCGGAACCACTGATTCCGCAACCTCGGACCCGGTATCCCCGGCTTGTTCCCCCGTGAGCCGGGGATACCGCCCGGTCCGCCCTCCCCCGCTCCGGCCACCCGTCAACGGCCGCCCGCCCGATCGCTTTTGACATCGCGCGGCACCCTTCCGGATCAGCTCCGCGCCGGTACGATTCCAGGCAGGCGCATATGCGCCCCGGGGGCAGACGACCACCGGCGGGGTCCGCGCACCACCGCACCGGCCGGGCCCCGAGCCACACCGCGGGGGGCGTGAGTGACGACGGAGAGTTCCCAGAGCGACAACGCGGGCGGCCCGGCACCGAACCGGCTCGCCGACCGCGCCTGGCTGCGTGCCATGGACGCCTACACGGCCGGGGCGTACAGCCGCGCCGAGGAGGAGTTCCGCGCCGCCGTGCGGCTCGACCCCGGCATGGCCGACGCCTGGCTCGGCCTGCACGCGCTGCGCAGCGACACCTCCGGCGCGCTGCTCGCGATGTACCGCCACCGCAAGCGTTTCGGCGAGCAGCGCCGCCGGCACGCCCGGCCGCTCAGCTCCTGGTACTGGCTCGGCTGGTGGGTGCAGCCGGTGCTGGAGACCCCCCGCGACCTCGCCCTCGCGCACGCCTCGCACTGGCTGGACGGCCGTCACCTCACCGAGCTGGACCAGGCGTTGGGGCAGTGCCCGACCCCGGCCGAGGACCCCTCGGCCCGCTTCCTGCACGCCTGCCGCTCCTATCTGCTCAAGGACTGGGAGCAGTTGGTCCAGGACACCGACCGGCTGCTCGACGACCAGCTCCTCGGCATCGAGGCCGGCCTGTTCGCCGGCATGGCGCGGGTCCGGCTGGACATGTGCGCCCAGGCCCAGGCCCCGCTCGCCGCCTCGCTCGCCCGCTGCCGCTCCGAGCAGCCGCAGCGCAAGGAGCTGCGCTACTGGCTGGGCCGCGCCTACGAGGGCGCCGGGCGCAGCGCGGCCGCGTTACCGCTCTACCGGGCGGTGCACCGGGCGGATCCGTCGTTCATGGACACCGCCGCGCGGCTCGCGGCGATCTCGGCCGAGGACGCCCTCGCCGACACCCTGCTGGACTCCCTCGGGGCCGGCGGCCGGGAGGCCGGGCGGGTGGGCGGGCCGGAGGACGAAGCGCTGGACGCCGCGCTGCTGGACTTCGAGCCGCTCGGCACGGACCCCGCGGCCGGCTCCCCCGGCCTGCCGGACCCCTTCGGCGGACCGGTCCTCGACGGGCCGTTCCTCGACGCGCCGGTTCTCGACGGGCCGATGGCGGACGCGCCGTTCCCCGGCGGACCGGACTCGGCGGGCGGGGCGGGTGACGCCGAGCCGGACGGGACCGCGCCGGACGGCGACTGCTACCCGGTCGTCCCGACCCCCGCCGGACCGGGCGGCGCCGGACCGGGCGGCGCGGGCACCGACAACCGCTCCGGCGGCGCCGGCACCCCGCCCCCGCTCAGCACCGGCGGACGCTCCGGGTCCACCGCCCCGCAGCCCGCCGCCGTCTCCCCCGCGGCGCCCGCCCCGGCGCGCGGCGAGGCCGTCCTCCCCCGCGTCACCAGCGCCTACCCGGCGCTCGAACGCGAGGGCGACCAGGCCGAGTTGGACGCGGCGCTGGCCGAACTCTCCCGGATGGTCGGGCTGGAGCCGGTCAAGCGGCAGGTCAGAGCGCTCTCCGCGCAGCTGCGGATGGCCCGGCTGCGCGCCGAGCAGGGCCTGCCGGTCCAGCCGCCCAAGCGCCACTTCGTCTTCTCCGGCCCCTCCGGCACCGGCAAGACCACCGTCGCGCGGATCCTCGGCCGGGTCTTCCACGCCCTCGGCCTGCTCTCCGGCGACCATCTGGTGGAGGCCCAACGAGCCGACCTGGTGGGCGAGTTCCTTGGCCAGACGGCGGTCAAGGCGAATGAGCTGATCGACTCCGCGCTGGACGGCGTGCTGTTCATCGACGAGGCCTACAGCCTCTCCAACTCCGGCTACAGCAAGGGCGACGCGTACGGCGACGAGGCGCTCCAGGTGCTGCTCAAGCGCGCCGAGGACAACCGGGACCGGCTGGTGGTGATCCTGGCCGGCTACCCCGAGGGCATGAACCGGCTGCTGGCCACCAACCCCGGCCTCAACTCCCGCTTCACCACCCGGGTCGACTTCCCCAGCTACCGGCCCGGCGAGCTGACCGCGATCGGCGCCGCGCTCGCCGGCCAGGACGGCGACGGCTGGGACGAGGACGCCGCCGAGGAACTGGCCTCGATCTGCACCCATGTGGTCCGCGAGGGCTGGATCGACGACCTCGGCAACGGCCGGTTCATCCGCACCCTGTACGAGAAGTCCTGCGCCTACCGGGACCTGCGGCTCACCCTGCTGCGCGAGCCGCCCGGCCGGGAGGACCTCGCCACCCTGCGGTTGCCGGACCTGGTGCAGGCCTACGGCGAGCTGATCGACGGCCGGGGCCAGAGCGGGTAGCGCCGCCCCGGCCCCGACGAGTGCGGGCGTCAGCCGGCCAGCGCCCCGGCCTCCTTCACCGGGTCCAGGCCGACCGCGGGCCGGTCCGGGCGCTGCGGAGCGACCCCGCCGATCGAGCGCAGCCACGCCCAGGTGTCGGCGACCGTCTCGGCGGCCGGGCGGCAGCGCAGCCCGGCCGCCAGCGCCTTGCCGACGTCCGTGCCGTGCACGGCGTCGTACAGCTCGCCCGGCGGGGTCCAGAACGGAAGCTCCGTCCACGGCTCGATCCCGGCGGCGGCGATCGCCTCCGGGGCCGTCCAGCGCAGCTCGGCGTCCCCGCCGGTGACCGCCGCGCAGGCCTCCAGCAGTTCGCCCGTGGTGCAGTGCCCGCGCGGGCCGACCAGGTCGTACGGGCCGCCGAGGCCCGCCTCGACCGCGTCCAGGGTCCAGGCGGCGAGGTCGCGGACGTCGATGAACTGGAGGGGGAGGTCGCGCGGGCCGGGGGCGAGGACCGGGCCGCCGCGGGCGATCCGGTTCAGCCACCAGGGCAGCCGGCCGATGTTCTCGTACGGTCCGACGATCAGCCCGGCGCGGATCAGCAGCGCCCGGTCGCCGAACGCGTCCAGCGCCGCGAGTTCGCCGCCGCGCTTGGACTCGGCGTAAGGCACCTCGCCGTCGTCCGGCGAGCCGTCCACCACCGGGGCGCTCTCGTCGGAGCCGGCCGGCGTCGGGTAGGCGTACACCGACCGGCTGGACACGTACGCGTAGCGGCCGACCCGGCCGGCCAGCAGGCGGGCGCTGTCGCGCACCACCGACGGGGCGGACGACCAGGTGTCCACCACCGCGTCCCACTCCCCCTCGGCCAGGGCGGCGAGCCCGTCCCCGGCCGTGCGGTCCCCGCGCAGGACCCGCGTCCCGGGCGGCGCGGCGCGCGTCCCCCGGTGGAAGACCGTCACCTCCCATCCCCGCTCCAGCGCCGCCTCGGCGACGGCCCGCCCCACGAACTCCGTACCACCCAACAGGAGAAGTCTCATGCCGACCACCCTGCACATCGGGTGGCCGGCATGGGAACGGGCGAACGCTCAGAGCGGAATCGCCGAGAGCGAAGCCGCTTCAGGAACTCACGCCGCCGAGCGGTGGTCCGGGTCGTGCACCTCGCCGACCAGCTCCTCCAGCACGTCCTCCAGCATCACCACGCCGAGCGTGCGCCCGTCCTGGTCGAGGACCGCCGCGAGGTGGCAGGCGGCCCGGCGCATCGCGCCCAGCGCGTCGTCCAGCGGCAGGGTGCCGCGCAGCACGGTGATCGGCCGCCACAGGCGGGCCGGGACGGGCACCGTCGGGTCCTCGACGTCCAGGATGTCCTTGAGGTGCAGGTATCCGAGGTAGCCGTGGCCGGCCGGGTCGCCGTCGGTGACCGGGAAGCGCGAGAAGCCGGTGCGCAGCGACAGCTCCTCGATCTGGGCGGCGGTCACCTTGGTGTCCACGGTGACCAGCTGCTCGGGGGTGAGCAGGACGTCGGTGAGCGGGCGGCGGCCCAGCTCCAGGGCGTCCTCCAGGCGCTCCTGGCGGTCCTTCTCCAGCAGGCCGGCGTCCCCGGAGTCGGCGAGCAGGTACATCAGCTGCTCGGTGGTGAACACCGACTCCACCTCGTCCTTGCTCTCCACCTTGAACAGCTTGAGCACGCCGTTGGCGAAGGTGTTGAGGAAGGCGATCACCGGGGCCAGCCAGCGGGCCAGGCGGTCCAGCGGCGGGCCGAGCCAGAGCGCGGCCTTCTCGGGACCGGCCAGTGCCATGTTCTTCGGCACCATCTCGCCCATCACCATGTGCAGGTAGACCACGACGGCCAGCGCGATGCCGTACGCCAGCGGGTGCTGGAGGCCGGCGGGGATGCCGATCGCGTGGAACGGGCCCTCCAGCAGGTGGGCGATGGTCGGCTCGGCGAGCGCGCCCAGGCCCAGCGAGCAGACAGTGATGCCGAGCTGGGCGGCGGCGAGCATCGCGGAGACGTTGGACAGCGCGTGCAGCACGGTGCGGGCGCGCTTGTTGCCGGCCTCGGCGAGCGGTTCGATCTGGCTGCGCCGGACCGAGACGACGGCGAACTCGGCGCCGACGAAGAAGGCGTTGCCGAGCAGCAGCAGGAGCGCGACGGCCAGTTGGAGCGCGGTCATCGGGTCCCGTCCTCGTCGTCGCCCAGGAAGTGGTGGTGCCCGGCGGTCCGTTCCACCCGGACCCGGCTGGTCCGGTGCCGGTCCACGGCCTCGACGGTGAACCGCCAGCCGGGCAGTTCGGCCTGCTCACCGGGGTCGGGGAGCTTGCCCAGCAGGTCGGCGACCAGGCCGGCCAGCGTCTCGTAGGGGCCCTCCGGGGCATGCAGGCCGATGGCCTCCAGCTGGTCGAGCCGGGCGCGGCCGTCGGCCGCCCAGACGGGCTGCCCGTCGACCGGCGGCAGCAGCAGCAGTTCGGGGGTGTCGGCGGGGTCGTGCTCGTCCTGCACCGCGCCGACGATCTCCTCGACGATGTCCTCGACGGTGACCACGCCGGCGGTGCCGCCGTACTCGTCGACCACGATGGCCATCGGCTGGAGCCGGCGCAGCTGGTCAAGCAGCCGCTCGGCGGGGAGCGTCTCGGGCACCAGCAGCGGCGGGACGGCGAGGTCGCCGACCCGCACGGCGGCGCGCCGCGCGGCCGGGACGGCCAGCGCGTCCTTGAGCGTGACGGTGCCGGTGACCTCGTCCAGGCTGTCGGCGTAGACCGGGAAGCGGGACAGGCCGGTGGCCCGGGTGAGGTTGAGGACGTCGGCGGCGCTGGCGTCGCGCTGGAGGGCGGACACGTCGACGCGCGGGGTCATCACCGACTCGGCGGTGAGGTCGCCGAGGCCGAGGGTCCGCACGAACAGGGTGGCCGACTCCTCGTCTATCGCGCCCGCCTTGGCGGAGTGCCGGGCGAGCGAGACCAGCTCGGCGGGGGTGCGGGCGTGGCCCAGCTCCTCCTGCGGCTCGATGCCGAAGGCGCGCACGGTGCGGTCCGCGGAGCCGTTCAGCACGCTGATCAGCGGCCGGCAGACCCGGGAGAACGCCATGTGCGGGGCGGCGACCGCGCGGGCCACCTGGAGCGGGTGGGAGATCGCCCAGTTCTTCGGGACGAGCTCGCCGATCACCATCTGGACGACGGTGGCGAGCAGCATGCCGATCACCACGGCGGCGCCGCGGGCGGCCCCGGCGGGCAGGCCGATGCCGGTGAACACCGGCTTCAGCAGGGTCGACAGCGCCGGCTCGGCGAGCATGCCGACCACCAGCGAGGTGACGGTGATGCCGAGTTGGGCGCCGGAGAGTTCGAAGGAGAGGTGTCGCAGGGCCCGGGAGACCCGGCCGGACTTGGCGTCCCCGGCCTCGGCGGCGCGCTCGACGGCGCCGCGCTCCACGGTCACGAAGGCGAACTCGGCGGCCACGAAGAGGCCGTTGGCGAGGATGAGCAGGAGGGCCGCGAAGAGCAGCAGCCAGGCCGTGATCACAGTGCCGCCTGCCTTCCGGTGGCCGGAAGATGGGCGGCGCAGGTACTACCGGACGGATCGTCCATGGACGGGGAGTGTCACTCCTCAGGTCGATTTCGGGCAGGGCAATACCTTTGCCCCGCTTTTACCAGCGTAGACCATACCCGTGCGACCGTAGGATCCGCGTTCGGACCCGCCCGGCGGCCGGTACCGTGTCGGGCCCGTTCAGGCGCTGTGGTGGGCGACCAGGTCGCGCAGCGCGCGGGCGTCGGCGATGGCCTGGGCCTTGCCGACCCCGGACTGGATGCCGACGGCGGCCAGCGACGTGCCGTCGGCGAGGTCGAGGGTGGCCCACGGGTCGCCCTGGCGGAAGTTCACGCCGACGATCTCCGCCCAGGCCAGCCGGCGGCTGCGGACGAAGTTGACCACGGTCACGCCCTGGGCGTCGGCGCTGACCCGCGGCCGGGCCAGCATCAGGCCGACGCCGGCGAACAGCACGCCGCTGGTGGCCATCATGATCCGGTCATTGAGCTGCCAGTTCGCCGGGAGGGCGATCGCCATCACGGCGAACAGCACCACCAGCAGCGCGCAGACCGGCAGCAGCACGGCGCGGGTGCGGCGCGGGGCCCAGGTGACGGGGAACTCGGCGGGGGTGGACACGAGGGGGCTCCGGGTGTGCTGGTTCGGGTGGTGCGGGAAGGGGCGGGGACGCCGGACGGCGGCCCCGCCCCATTCAACCGGTGCTTATGCCCGCGGGGTCGCTCAGAGGCGGCAGGCGTGGATGTTGGTCACCAGGATGGCCCGGGCGCCGATGCCCCACAGGTCGTCCATGATCTGCTGGGCCTCCTTGCGGAGCACCATGGAGCGGACCGCCACCCAGCCCGCGGTGTGCAGCGGGGAGACGGTGGGCGACTCCAGGCCGGGGGTCAGCGCGACGGCGGCGGCGACGTTCTCGGCGCGGATGTCGTAGTCCATCAGCACGTAGCGGCGGGCCACCAGCACGCCCTGCAGCCGGCGCAGGAACTGCTCGACGCCCGCGTCCTCGCCGGCGCCCTTGGGACGGATCACCACGGCGTCGGAGATCAGGATCGGGTCGCCGAACACCTCAAGACCGGCGTTGCGCAGGCTGGTGCCGGTCTCCACCACGTCGGCGATCACATCGGCGACGCCCAGCTGCACCGCGGTCTCCACCGCGCCGTCCAGCTTGGTGACGGTGGCCTTCACCCCGTGGTCGGCGAGGTGCTGCTCGACCAGGCCGGTGTAGGAGGTGGCGATCCGCAGGCCCTCCAGGCCCTTGACGTCGTCGACGTCCACGCCGACCGGGCGGGCGAAGCGGAAGGTCGAGCCGGCGAAGCCGAGCGCGAGCACCTCCTCGGCGTTGGAGTGCGAGTCCAGCAGCAGGTCGCGGCCGGTGATGCCGACGTCGAGGCGGCCGGAGCCGACGTACACGGCGATGTCGCGCGGGCGCAGGAAGAAGAACTCGACCTGGTTGCCCGGGTCGACCAGGACCAGCTCCTTGGCGTCCTTGCGCTGCCGGTAGCCGGCCTCATGGAGCATCTCCGCCGCAGGACCCGAGAGCGAACCCTTGTTGGGGACGGCGATGCGCAGCATGGAGGTCAGTTCCTTACCTGTTCGGTGTGGGTGTAGGGGGGTTTGCGGGCCTGGGCCTAGAGGTACTTGTAGACGTCGTCGAGCGTCAGTCCGCGGGCGACCATCATCACCTGAAGGTGGTAGAGGAGCTGGGAGATCTCCTCGGCGGTCTGCTCGTCGGACTGGAACTCGGCGGCCATCCAGACCTCGGCGGCCTCCTCGACGACCTTCTTGCCGATCGCATGGACGCCCTGCTGGACGAGCTGCGCGGTGCGGGAGGACGAGGGGTCGCCGGTGGCGGCCTTCTGCTGGAGCTCGGTGAAGAGCTCCTCGAATGTCTTCGAAGCCATGATGGGACTCACCTTACGGCGTGCGGACGGACGGGCGGTAAACGGTTCCGGACCGTGGACAGTCCGGTGGACGTCCACGGTCCGGGTGCCGGTCCGGCCGGCCGGATCAGAGCGCGCGCAGGGCGGCGGCGGTGGCGACGGCCGCGGTGACCGCCTCGTGGCCCTTGTCCTCGGCGGAGCCCGGCAGGCCCGCCCGGTCGAGCGCCTGCTGCTCGTTGTCGCAGGTCAGCACGCCGAAGCCGACCGGGACGCCGGTGTCCACGGCGACCTGGGTGAGGCCGGCGGTGGCGGCCTGGCAGACGTAGTCGAAGTGCGGGGTGCCGCCGCGGATCACCACGCCGAGGGCGATCACGGCGTCGTAGCCGCGCTCGGCCAGGCGCTTGGCGGCCACCGGCAGCTCGAAGGTGCCGGGGACGCGCAGGACGGTCGGCTCGGCGACGCCCAGCTCCTTGAGGGCGCGGTGGGCGCCGTCGAGGAGGCCGTTCATCACCTGCTCGTGCCACTGGGCGGCGATCACGGCGACCTTGAGGCCGGCGGCGTTGTCGATGGTCAGCTCGGGGGCTCCGTGGCCGCTCATGTGCGGGTGCCTTTCGGTGGTTCGGGACGGACGGGGTGGGGTTCGCGGGTCGGGTCGGGGTTCGCGGGTCAGGGCGGGATTCGCGGGTCAGGCGCCGAGGCCGGGCAGGTCGTGGCCCATCCGGTCGCGCTTGGTGCGCAGGTAGCGCGCGTTGTGCTCGCCGGGCGGGATCTCCACCGGCGCGCGGCCCTTGACCTTGAGCCCGTGCTCGGTGAGCGCGGTGAGCTTCTGCGGGTTGTTGGTCAGCAGGGTCAGCGAGCGCACGCCGAGGTCGCAGAGCATCTGGGCGCCGATGCTGTAGTCGCGGGCGTCGGCGGGCAGGCCGAGGTCGAGGTTGGCGTCGACGGTGTCGCGGCCGCGCTCCTGGAGCTCGTAGGCGCGCAGCTTGTGCGCCAGGCCGATGCCCCGGCCCTCGTGGCCGCGCAGGTAGAGCACCACGCCCCGGCCGGCCTCGGCGACCCGGCGCAGCGAAGCCTGGAGCTGCGGGCCGCAGTCGCAGCGCAGCGAGCCGAGCACGTCGCCGGTCAGGCACTCGGAGTGGACCCGGACCAGGACGTCCTCGCCCTCCGGCAACCGGCCCTCGGCGTCCAGTCCGCCGGCGACCAGGGCGATGTGCTCGACGCCGTCGAGGGTGCCCCGGTAGCCGACCGCGGTGAACTCGCCGTAGGCGGTGGGCAGGGCGGTGACGGCGGCCCGGTCGACGTGCAGTTCGGTGCGGCGGCGGTAGGCGATGAGGTCCTCGATGGAGATGATCGCCAGGTTGTGCTCACGGGCGAAGGCGACCAGTTCGGGCAGCCGCGCCATGGTGCCGTCGTCGTTGACCACCTCGGCGATCGCGCCGGCCGGCGCGAGTCCGGCGAGCCGGGCCAGGTCGACGGCGGCCTCGGTGTGGCCGGGGCGGACCAGCACGCCGCCCTCGACGGCGCGCAGCGGGAAGACGTGCCCGGGGCGGGCGAGGTCGCCGGGCCCGGTGCCGGGCGAGGCGAGCAGGCGCACGGTGCGGGCCCGGTCGGCGGCCGAGATTCCGGTGTCGACTCCTTCGCGGGCGTCCACCGAGACGGTGTAGGCGGTGCCCTTGCGGTCCTCGTTGACCTGGGTCATCGGGGGGAGTCTGAGCCGGTCCAGCTCGGCGCCGGTCATCGGGGCGCAGATCACGCCGGAGCTGTAGCGGATGGTGAAGGCCATCAGTTCGGGGGTGGCGGCACTGGCCGCGAAGACGATGTCGCCCTCGTTCTCGCGGTCCTCGTCGTCGACGACGATCACCGCGCGGCCGAGCGCGATGTCGGCGACGGCCCGCTCGACCGGGTCGAGGACGAACTCGTCGGGCTGCTGGTTCTCGGTCATGCCGTTGCTCCCTGCGGGACGGTGGTGGACGTGAGGCGCGGCGCGCGGGTGTTCAGCCACCACGAGCGCAGCCCGAGCAGGACCAGGACGAAGTACACGGAGTAGGTGAGGCCGGAGAAGGTGTAGCCGGTGTTGAAGGCGAGCGGCACGCCGACCACGTCGACGGCGATCCAGGCGAACCAGAACTCCACCCAGCCGCGGGCCTGGGCGACCATGGCCGCCAGGGTGCCGACGAAGATGTAGGCGTCCGCCCACGGGCTCCAGGAGCCGAGCGCGGGGATCGTCAGGAAGGCCCAGGCGAGCAGGGCGGTGCCGGCCGCGGTGCCGGCGGCGAGCGCGGCCCGCTCGGGCCAGGTGGCGAACCGGACGGCGATCTCCCCGCCGCCCTGCCGGCCGCGCCGCCACTGGTTCCAGCCCCAGGCGGCGGTGGCGACGACGATCAGCTGCTTGCCGACCATGCCGGGCACGTTGCCGGCCAGGTAGGCGGTGATCAGGACCAGGCCGGAGAGCAGCTGGACCGGCCAGCTCCAGACCGAGCGGCGCCAGCCGAGGGCGAGGGCGGCGATGCCGAAGAGGTTGCCGATCATGTCCGACCACCTCACGTGCTGGCCGAACACCGTGAAGGCGTCCGAGTTGAGCCAGTTCACCGCTCCTCCCCGGTGGCCGTCGGGGCGGTCGGGGCGGTCGGGGCGGTCGGGGCGGTCGGGGCGGTCGGGGGCAGCGTGGGGAGGGTGGGCAGGGTGCGGGACTCCAGCAGCCGCTCCACGTACTTGGCGAGGACGTCGACCTCCAGGTTGACGCTCTCGCCGACGGCCTTGGCGCCAAGGGTGGTCAGCGCGAGGGTCGCCGGGATGAGGCTGACGGTGAAGCTGTCGCGGGCGGCCTCGACCACGGTGAGGCTGACGCCGTCGACGGTGATCGAGCCCTTCTCCACCAGGTAGCGGGTGACGGACTCCGGCAGCGAGAAGCGCAGCACCTCCCAGCGGAGGTTCCCGGCGGCGTCCCGCTCCCCCGGCTCGCGGCTCAACAGCCGCCCGGTGGCGTCGACATGACCCTGCACCAGGTGACCGCCGAGCCGGGCGCCGAGCGCCATGGCGCGCTCCAGGTTGACCGCCGAGCCGGGGCTCAACTCGCCCAGGCTGGAACGGTGGAGGGTCTCGGCCATCACGTCGGCGCTGAACTCGCCGGTGCCGGAGGCCAGTTCCTCGGGGGTGTCGACGACGGTCAGGCAGACGCCGTTGACCGCGATGGAATCGCCGTGCCGCGCACCCTCACAGACCACCGGGCCGCGCAGACGGATGCGCGAGGAGTCGCCGATCTCCTCGATCGACACGACCTCGCCGAGCTCTTCGATGATGCCGGTGAACACCCGGGTTCTCCTCGCGCTTGGGGCGCGGACTCCGGGGTGCGGCATGGGAGATGACACGGACGGGCGGGTCGGGTGCACGCGTCGCCGGACCGTCGAGGGACCCGTCGCGGGGCCTTCGTCGCACCGGATGCCGAGGAAACCCTCGACCGCCGCCGTACACACCTCCCGCGGTCCACCGGGGGACCACGGGTCCTGCTCACTCGTCCGCCGCGCACGCCTCCCATCCGGACTTTAACCGTCGGTCCAGGAATTTCACCTGGTCAACCGGCCGCTGGCTGCGGACGGGTCGCGGACTGTAACCGCCGGTTCGGATTTTCACCGACCCCGGAGTGCGCTGAACGTCACTGCTACTTCTGCGGTCATTGTGCCACGGCCGCCACGGGTGAAGGGAGAGGGCTGCACTGTGGGCTGTTTCACGACGGCGGCGGGAATGCGTGCGGGGGTGCGGGGGCGCAAGCTGGTGGGAGGGGCGGGTTTCGGGCCGGACGCGGGCTCCGGCCCCAGGAGGTGCGAGCGCGATGGCCAAGTTCATGGACGTCCACCACGGGATGGCCGGCATCACCGAGGAACAGCTGCGCATGGCGCACCAGGCCGATCTGGACGCCCAGGGCGCCGAGGGCGTGCGGTTCGAGCAGGCGTGGGCCGATCCGGAGGCGGGCGTCGTCTACTGCCTCTCCGAGGCGCCCTCGAAGGAGGCCGTGCAGCGGGTCCACGAGCGTGCCGGGCATCCGGCGGACGAGGTGCACCCGGTTCCGCTCTCCGTGTGAGCCGGCGGTCCGATCTATTCGGCCCCCGGGGTCTCGATTACGTTTGCCGGTATGACCAGCACACCGGAGACCGTTGTTCCGTCAACCCCCGGCCCGCAGGGCCCTTCCGGCCTGTTCGCCGCCCTCGCCGCGACCGCCCTGAGCGATGTCGCGCGGCTGCGGGACGTCTACGAGCAGCCCGGCGACGCCGCGCGACGCAAGCAGGTGGACCGCGTCCACGACGTGGCCCGGCAGTTGATCGCCTGCTCCTCGCTGGTGCTGGTGGCCAGCGCGGACGCCGCCGGGCGCTGTGACGTGTCGCCGCGCGGCGGACCGCCCGGACTGGTCTCGGTGCTCGACGAGTTCACCCTGGCGATACCGGACGCGACCGGGAACAAGCGGCTGGACACCCTGCACAACATCATCGAGACCGGCCGGGTCGGGCTGATCTTCGTCGTCCCGGGCCGGGACACCACGCTGCGGGTCAACGGGCGGGCCTGCGTCTCCACCGACCCGCGGCTGCTGGAGCAGCTGACGGCGGTCGGCAAGCCGCCGCGCAGCGCGATCGTGGTGGCGGTCGAGGAGGTCTACGCGCACTGTCCGAAGGCCTTCCTGCGCGCCTCCGCGTGGAAGCCGGAGAACTGGCTCGGCAAGGACGAGCAGCCGACTTCGGCCGAGGTCACCCTCTCGCACCTGGGCGACCCCTCGCTGACCATCGAGGCGATCGAGCGGAACGAGCGTGAGGCCCTGCTCTACCGCTACGAGTAGCGCGGGGACGGGGGCGTCACGCGGGCGGCGCGGACGGCGGCGGGGGACGGCCCCGCCGCCGCGCGGCGCTCAGGCCGCAGCCCTGGGCTTCAGGTCCACCACGCTCGCGCCGTCCGCCGCCCGCTGGACGGCCTCGACGCCCTTGTGGGCGGCATCCTTGCTCGCGTACCCCTGGCCGGTCGCGACGATCTCGCCGTTGCCCGCCTTGAGCCGGAACCGGTACTTGCCCCCGGCGTCCTCGTACACCTCGAACCTGCCCGCCATCCGGGCCACCTCCTCGTCGACGGGACGCGCCGCACGCCCCACCAGCACGGTGCGCCCCGGCGGGCCGGGACCGCACCCGCTCGGGGTCCGCCCGGGTGACCTCCCGAAGGCCCCGCCGCGAGCGGATGCCGCAACCGCGGCGGGCCGGTTGAATGGACGGATGGACTGCGTCTTCTGTGCGGTGGTGGCGGGCACGGAGCCCGCGCACCGGGTGCTGGACGACGAGGCGGCGGTGGCCTTCCTGGACCGCCGGCCGCTGTTCCCGGGCCACGTCCTGGTGGTGCCGCGCACCCACCACCGCACCCTGGAGGACCTGCCGGCGGCGCAGGTGGGCCCGTTCTTCCTGCGGGTGCAGCGGGTGGCGGCGGCGGTGGAGCACGGGCTGGGGGCGGCGGGCAGTTTCGTGGCGGCGAACAACCGGATCAGCCAGTCGGTGCCGCACCTGCACGTCCACGTGGTGCCGCGCAATCCCAAGGACGGGCTGCGCGGCTTCTTCTGGCCGCGCCGGACGTACCCCGACGAGGCGGGCGCGGCGCTGGTCGCCGAGCGGCTGCGGGCCGCGCTCGCCCCGCCGGAGCGCTGACCGCGGTCAGCCGACGCGCACGTTGTCCAGCACCCAGTACCAGTTGTTGCTGCCGGTGTAGCGGAACCGCAGCCGCAGCCGGCCCGCGCCCGCCGGGACGGCCAGGTCGAGGCGCTGGCGGCCGTTGGTGTCGGTGGTGAAGCTCTTCACCTCGACCGGTGCGCCGCCGTCCCAGACGGCGAGCACCCGGGCGCTCTGCGCGCCCTCGGGCCGGTAGAAGGTGGTGAAGGCGACCGGCACGGTGGTGCGCCCGGCCACCGGGTACTCGGGGCTGACCAGGGTGGAGTCGTAGGTGCCGGAGAAGGACTTGTCGGACCACTCGTCGGAGTCGGCGACCGCGAAGACGTTGCGGGAGCGGACGTTCAGCTCGCGGTTCTGGTCGCGCTGGGTCTTCGTCCAGAACTCGTCGGTGGTGAACGACCAGCCGCGCCACTCGCTGACGCCGCCGGTGCCCATCGCGGAGTTGTCGACCGACCAGCCGGCCGGCGGGGTGTGGGTGAAGCCGAGGACGCCGGCCGCGATGCCGGTCTCGTCGACCCGGCCGGTGAGCTGCGGGCGCAGCGCGTCGAACTCGTCGGGGACCAGGGCCGGGATCGGGGTGCCGTCGAGGTTCCAGGCGGGGTCGGCGGTGATGCCGAGGTGGGCCAGGGCGGTGGGCGCGATGTCCACCATGCGCACGTCGTGGCGGACCGAACCGGCCGGGAAGGCCGAGCCGTTGGCGATCACGAAGGTCTGCCGCTCCTCCCAGCTGGAGCCGCCGTGGCCGCCGGTGGGAGTGTGGCCGTGGTCGGCGGTGACCATGATCAGCCAGTCCTCCTGGGCGTAGCCCGCGCGGCCCCGGACGGCGGCGACGATCTGGCCGACCTGGGCGTCCACGCCGCGGATCGCGGTCAGGTAGGCCTGGCTGGCGGAGCCGCTGCTGTGGCCGGCGTGGTCGACGTTGTCGAGGTGGACGAAGACCACGTCGGGGTTGCCGTCGCGCAGCCTGGCGACCGCGCGGGCGGTGGTGCCGTTGTCGTACTCGGCGGACGGGGTGGCGACGCGGGTGTCGACCTTGCCGGAGCAGATGATGTCGGCGATCGGCGCCCAGGAGGCGACCACGTAGGTGGAGAGCGCGGGGTCGGCGGTCTCCACCCGGGTCAGGAAGTCGGGGTAGGCGGTGAGGTTGGGCGCGGTGAAGTTGTTGTCCTTGACGTTGTGCTTGTCCGGCCACACGCCGGTGGCGATGGTGGACCAGCCGGGGCCGGAGAGGGTGCCGGCCATCGGGTTGGTGTAGAGGCTGCTGGCGGCGCTGAGGCCGCCGGTGATCAGGGCGGTGAGGTTCGGGGCGCCGGCGTCCTTGATGCGGTTGAGCATGGCGCCGTCGAGGCCGATCAGCAGGACCTTGGGGGTCCGGCCGGCGGTGGCGGCGGTGGCGGCTGCGGCGACGGCCGCGCGGGCGGGGGTGGCGGCGGCGGTGAGCGGGCCGGCGGCGAGTGCGGCGGCGGTGCCGAGGAGCAGGCCGCGGCGGGAGAGGCCGGGGGCGGCGGCGGGGTTCTGCGGGGTCACGTCGTCCTCCTGATGCTGCGTCATGGCGCCGAAGGGGGCGGTGACTACGGTCGGAGCGACGGATGGACGGGGGTGGCCCGGCTCCCGACCCGGGTGTGAACAACGCCCGAATTCGGTCCAGACCCGTTATGCTCCCGTGATCATCGCACCCCGGGAAGGGTGCGGGCGGGTGGGGTGAGGGCGGGTGGGGTCAGTCCGCTTCGAGGCGGGTGGTGAAGCTGAACCGGTCACCCCGGTAGAGCGAGCGCACCCGTTCCACCGGGCGGCCCTCGGTGTCCCTGGTCAGCCGGTGCAGCAGCAGCATCGGCAGGGCCGGCGGGGTGCCGATCAGCAGGGCCTCGCGCGGGGTGGCCAGCACGGTCTCGATCCGCTCGTCGGCGGCGCCGAAGCCGATGCCCGCCTTCTCGGCGAGGTAGGCGTAGAGCGAGGAGCCGGGGTCGAACTCCACGTCCAGCGCCGGGACCCGGCGGACGGCGAGGTAGGTGCTCTCCAGGCCCACCCGCTCGCCGTCCGCGAGCAGCACCCGTTCCAGGTGCCAGACCGGCTCGCCCGGCACGATCCGCAGCTGACCGGCCAACTGGGGGTCGGCGCCCAGCCGTTCCAACCCGATCAGGGTGCGCCCGGGGACCCGGCCCTGACGCCGCACGCCCTCGGTGTAGCTGGCGAGCGAGAGCGGCTGCTCCAGCTTGGGGCCGGCCACCACGGTGCTGCGTCCGCGCCGGCGGATCCGGCCCTGGATCAGCAGTTCGCGCAGGGCCTGGCGGAGCGTCTCGCGGGCCACCGCGAAGCGGGCCGCGAGCTCGCGCTCGGTCGGCAGCACGCCGCCCTCGCCGAGTTCGTCGAGCAGCGCTTCCAACTCGCCCTTGACGGCGTAGTACTTGGGCACCCGGCCGTGCTCCGGGATGCCGGAGCGGATCGGTGCGCCCGGCCCTGACCGGGCGGCGGGGTCGATGGTCTCGTCCACCCCGCCATCCTTCCAGATGGAGGGACCTGGCCATGACAGCGCCTCCGGCACGCCCGCCGAAGACGTTCTGCACTGCGCCTCTTTTGCCCGAGACCCCTTGACAGGTATAGACCACTCCGCTTGAGTCTGGGTCAGCCCCGCACCCGGCCCGCACCCCGGTCGGCCCGTCCCCCACGACGTGCCCCCACGCCGCGGGGCCCCGGCTCCCCTGCCCCGACGTCCCTACCTCCACGACCGTGCGGCCCCACACCGCACAAGGGGTGATCAAGTGTCCACGAAACGCCTGCTCGCACTGCTCTCCGCCGTCGCCACGGCGCTGGCGGTGGTCCTGCTGCTGCCCGCGGCCAACGCCAGCGCCGCCGTCTGCGCCACGCCCTGGAACTCCTCGGCCGTCTACACCGGCGGCGCCGCCGTCTCGTACAACGGCCACAACTGGCTCGCCAAGTGGTGGACCCAGAACGAGCCGCCGAGCACCGGCGGCTCCGGCGTCTGGTCCGACCAGGGCACCTGCGGCGGCACCGGCCCGACGCCGACCCCGACCGTCACGCCGACCGTCACGCCCACGCCGACCACCTCGCCGAACCCCGGCGGATTCCCGGTCAGCCAGGCCCAGTTCGACCAGATGTTCCCGAACCGGAACCCGTTCTACACCTACCAGGGCCTGATCGACGCGCTCAGCGCCTACCCGGCCTTCGCGGGCACCGGCACCGACACGGTCCGCAAGCAGGAGGCCGCGGCCTTCCTCGCCAACGTCAACCACGAGACCGGCGCGCTGGTCTACGTCGTCGAGCAGAACACCGCCAACTACCCCCACTACTGCGACACCACCAAGTCCTACGGCTGCCCGGCCGGCCAGGCCGCGTACTACGGCCGCGGGCCGATCCAGCTGAGCTGGAACTTCAACTACAAGGCGGCCGGCGATGCCCTCGGCATCGACCTGCTGCGCAACCCCAACCTGGTGCAGACCGACCCGGCCGTCGCCTGGAAGACCGCGCTCTGGTACTGGAACACCCAGAACGGGCCGGGCACCATGACCCCGCACAACGCGATCGTCAACGGCTACGGCTTCGGTGAGACCATCCGCAGCATCAACGGCTCGCTGGAGTGCAACGGCGGCAACCCCGCGCAGGTCCAGAGCCGGATCAACGCCTACCAGCGCTTCACCCAGCTGCTCGGCACCGTGCCGGGCAACAACCTGAGCTGCTGACGGAACTCCGGGAGCACGCCCGCCCGCGAGCGGACGGCAGCAGCGCTAGCGGCCGGAATCACTTCTAGCGCGTGCGAGAAACTCGCGAGCGGGCGACAGACTCCTTCCCGCTCGTCCCCCCGTACCTCCGGGGGACGAGCGGGGCGGCGGCGAAATCGTCGCCACGGTGGACGCCGCCGCCCCGGTGCCGCTCCTAGGCTCGGAGCCATGAACGATCTTGGCAGCCTCGTCCAGCAGACCGCCGACCGCGTCGCCGGCCAGGGGGTCGGCGCCGTGGTCGCCGGCCTCGCCGGCGGCACGGTGGAGATCCGCGGCGCCGGCCGCACCGGCCCCGGCCCCGCCGGCGGGCCGCCCGGGCCCGACACGCTGTTCGAGATCGGGTCGGTGACCAAGGTGTTCACCTCGCTCGCGCTCGCCCGGCTGAGCCTGGCCGGCACCGTCACCCTGGACGAGCCGCTCGCGGACCTCATCGCCGACGCGCTCCCGGCCGGCGTCACCGTCCCCGCCAAGGGCGGGCAGCCGATCGCGCTGCGGCACCTGGCGACCCACACCTCCGGCCTGCCGCGGCTGCCCGCCGGGATGCTGCTGCCCGCCCTGTTCACCCCGTACAAGCCCGACCCGTACGCGCACTGCACCCCCGAGTGGCTGCTCGCGAGCCTCGGCCGGACCAAGGTGCGCACCGCGCCCGGGCGCGGCTTCCGCTACTCCAACCTCGGTGCCGGCCTGCTCGGCCTCGCGCTGGCGCACCGGGCCGGCGGGTCGTACGAGGAGCTGGTCCGGCGGGAGATCTGCGAGCCGCTCGGGCTCGCCGACACCGTGGTCACGCCCGACGCCGGACAGGCGGCCCGGATCGCCCCGGGCCACACCACGGGCGGGCGCCCGGTGGCGTGCTGGGAGCTCGCCGGTCTCGCGGGGGCGGGCGCGCTCAAGTCCACCGCCGCCGACCTGGCCGTCTTCCTGGAGGCCCAGCTGGCGGCCGGCACCGACGACGACTCACCGCTGGGCCCGGCCATCGCGCTGACCCGCGAGGTGCGGCACCGGGTCAACCCGTTCGCCTGGATGCACCTCGGCTGGCTGGGCCGCCGCCTGCACGCCCGCCAGGGGGGCCACCTGCAGATCTGGCACAACGGCGGCACCGGCGGCTACCGCTCCATCGCGGCCTTCGACCCGGAGAAGCGGGTCGGGGTGGTCGTGCTGGCCAACACCCGCCGCTCCGTCGACACCCCCGGCGTCCAGCTTCTGCGCACCCTGCAGACCGCCCAGGGGTAGCCCGGCGGCCACCGCCCCGTGCCGCGCGGGGGTGGTGGGGTGCGTGGGAAGATGGCAGGGCTGGTGGCGACGATCTCCGGGCGGTTCCTGGTGACCGAGCATGGTGAACAAGCGGCATGAGCGGCGCGAGGCCGCCGGGCCCGGACGAGCCGACGGTCCGGAGGCCCTGCTGATGGTGCCGATCGCCACCGCCCTGATCGAGGCCGACGGCCGGATCCTGCACTGGAGCAGTGACGCCGAGGCCCTGCTCGGCTACTCCCCGGAGGAGGCGATCGGCGCGCGGGCCGCGCAGCTGCTGGCCTCGGACGAGCGGCGGCCCGAGGTGCTGGAGCTGTTCCAGGAGATCCTGGACGGCCGCGGCTGGTCCGGCGTCTTCCCGGTGCGCCACCGCGACGGGCACCACGTCAACCTGGAGTTCCGCACCCATCCGATCGCCGGCCCCGGCGGCCGCCCGCTGGTGCTGGCGGTGGCCTCCGACGTCACGACGCTGCGCCGGATCCAGGCGGACCTGGCCGTGCTGGACGGCTTCTTCACCCAGGCCCCGGTCGGGATGAGCGTGTACGACACCCGGCTCGCCTTCGTGCGGCTCAACGAGGCGCTGGCCAGGATCAACGGCCTGTCGGTGGAGCAGCACCTCGGGCACCGGCTGATCGAGCTGCTGCCCGGTATCAACGGCGCGGAGAGCGAGGGCGTGATGCGCCGGGTGCTGGAGACCGGCGAGCCGGTGGTGGACGTCCGCTCGCACGGCCGCACGCCGGGCGACCCGACGCACGACCACGCCTGGTCGGCCTCCTACTTCCGGCTGGAGGACAAGGGCGGCCGGATACTCGGGGTGAGTTCGACGGTCGTCGACGTCACCGAGCGCTTCCAGGCCGAGACCAGGGCCGCCCGCGCGCAGGAGCGGCTCGCCCTGCTGGCGGAGGCCACCGCCTCCATCGGCACCACCCTGGACCTGCGGCAGACCGCCCGGGAGCTGGCCGACGCGATGGTGCCCAAGGTGGCCGACATCAGCGGCGTCTTCGCCCTGGAGGCGCTGGCCGTGGGCCGCGACATCGAGCCGCCGGACCCCGCCGCCCCGCAGCAGGTGCGCCGGCTGGCGCTGGCCACCGCCGACCCGCTCTACCCGGCGGACGCGCTGCCGGTGGACACGGTCTACGCGCTGGCGCCGGACTCCCCGTACGCGCGGGCGCTGGCCACCGGGCGCACGGTGGTGGTGCCGTCCTGGGAGCTGCCGCCGCTGAGCGAGGCGATCAGCGAGAGCGGCCGGCAGGCGTACATCGGCGACCGTCCGCGCTCGGTGCGGATCACGCCGCTGGTGGCGCGCGGCACCACGCTCGGCATGATCGTCTACTCCCGGCGCGGCGAGCGGGAGTCCTTCGCCGAGGCGGACATCACGCTCGGCGACGAGCTGGCCTCGCGGGCCGCGGTGGCGATCGACAACGCCCGGCTGTACCTGCGCCAGCACCAGACGGTGCTGGCCCGCCAGCAGGCGCTGCGCGAGGCGAAGGCCGCGCAGGAGCGGCTGGCGCTGGTGAACACGGCCTCCGCCCGGATCGGCACCACGCTCGACCTCGCCCAGACCGCCCAGGAGCTGGCGGAGGTGGCGACGCCCCGGCTGGCCGACACGGTGGTGGTCGAGGTGCTGGACGACCTGGTGCGCGGCGAGCGCGAGGCCCGCCCGTCGCCGGACGGTTCGGCGGTGCTGCGGCGGATGGCCTTCCAGTCGGCGCCGCATTCGACGCTGCGCCCGATCGACCGCACGGGCGGTGTGCACCGCTTCGTCCCCTCCTCGCCGTACGCCTGGGCGCTCGCCCACCGCACCCCGGTGCTGGTGCCGCGGATGGACGAGGCCGGGCTGTCCTGGTTCCGGGACGATCCGGTGCGGGCGGCGGCGGTGGTGGAGCAGCAGCTCCGGTCGTTCATGGTGGTGCCGTTGATCGCGCGCGGTTCGCCGGTCGGGCTGGCCGCGTTCTACCGGACCGAGCCGGACCATCCGTACGAGGAGGACGACCTGGCGCTGGCCGGGGAGTTGGCGGTGCGGGCGGCGGTGTCGATCGACAACGCGCTGCTGTTCACCCGGGAGCGGGACGCGGCGGCCGCCCGGCAGCGGGCGCTGGACGAGGCGCGGGCGGCGCAGCAGCGGCTGTCGCTGCTCAACGAGGCCTCCGGGCGGATCGGCACCACGCTCGACCTGTACCGCACCGCCCGGGAGTTGGTCGAGGTGGTGATCCCGCGGTTCGCCGACTTCGTCACGGTCGACCTGCGTGCCACGGTGCTGGACGGTGAGGACCCGGCGCCGGTGCCGCCGGACGGGTCGGTGCTGATGCGGGCGGTGGCGGTGGGCGAGTTGGACGACGAGGGGGTGATGGCGGGGGCGGCCGACGCGATCGGGGAGACCTCGCAGTCGGCGCCGGTGTACGCGCAGAGCCTGCGCACCGGCCGGTCGATCCTGGTGTCGGAGGTGGACGAGGCGGCGCTGCGCAGGATCGTGGCCTCGCCGGACCGGGTGCGGCCGAGTCTGGACGCCGGGGTGCACTCGTATCTGATGGTGCCGTTGCTGGCGCGCGGACTGGTGCTGGGCGGCGCGGAGTTCATCCGCAGCCGCAATCCGCTGCCGTTCGGCCCGGCGGACCGGTCGCTGGCCGAGGAGCTGGTGGCCCGTACCGCGTTGGCGATCGACAACGGCCGGCTCTACCGGCGGGAGCGGGAGACGGCGCTCACGTTGCAGCGCAGTCTGCTGCCGCAGGAGATCCATCGCACGCCGGGGCTGGAGCTGGCCTACCGGTATCTGCCGAGCAGTGTGGTCAGCGAGGTGGGCGGCGACTGGTTCGACGTGGTGCCGCTCTCGTCGGGGCGGGTGGCGCTGGTGGTCGGCGATGTGATGGGCCACGGTATCCGGGCCGCGGCGACGATGGGCCAGCTGCGGACGGTGGCGCGGACGCTGATCACCCTGGAGATCGCGCCCGACCGGGTGCTGCAGCGGCTGGACGAGGCGACGACGGCGCTGGGCGAGGGCCAGTTCGCCACCTGTGTCTGCGTGGTGTACGACCCGGTCGGCCGGAGCTGCACGGCGGCCTGCGCGGGCCATCTGCCGCCGGTGGTGTCCGACACGCAGGGCAATGCCCGGCTGGTCGAGCTGCCTCCGGGCGCGCCGCTGGGGGTGGGCGGGGTGCCGTTCGAGAGCGTCGGGTTCACCCTCCCCGAGGAGGGCATCCTGACGGTGTACACGGACGGCCTGGTCGAGCGGCGGGGCCGCGATCTCGACGAGGGGCTGCGGCTGCTCTGCCGTACCGTCGCCGAGCGGCACGGCTCGTTGGAGCAGACCTGTGACGCGGTGCTCGCCGAACTGACCGGCCGCACCAGCGAGGACGACATCGCCGTCATCATGGCGCAGGCGCGGCCGGCCGGTTCGGACCGGATCGCGACCCTTCCGCTCGGCGACGACCACGCGATGGTCGCCCATTCGCGCCGCTTCACCCGGGAGACGCTCGTCGAGTGGGGGCTGGGCGCGCTGGCGGACTGGGCGGAGCTGCTGACCAGTGAGCTGATCACCAATGCCCTGGTGCACGCCGGGTCGCCCACCCGGTTGCGGTTGTTCTGCGACCGCACGCTCACCGTGGAGGTGGCCGACCGGGACGCCGCCTCGCCGCGGATCCGGCGTGCCCGGGAGGAGGACGAGGGCGGGCGCGGTATCCACCTGGTGAACGAGCTGGCCCACCGCTGGGGCACCCGGCGTACGCCGGAGGGCAAGGTGGTCTGGTTCGAGCTGGAGCTGCCGCCGGGGGCTGCGGGGCGGTAGCGCCGTGTCAGAGCAGCTCGCGCATCCGGCGGATCGGGCCGGCGAGCAGGATCGCGGGGCCGGCGGCGCTGCTGAGTGCCAGGAGGAGCAGTGCGGTGCGCGGTCCCCAGGCCGAGGCGGCGGCGCCGGCGGCGAGCGCGCCGACGGGTATCGCGCCCCAGGAGACGAAGCGGACGGTGGCCATCACCCGGGGCAGCAGCTCCGGCGGGGTCCTGGTCTGGCGGTGGGTGCGGGCCACGATGCTGGTGACCACGACCCCGGCGGAGAAGCCGGCGTTGCCGACGGCGAAGACCAGCGTCCCCCAGCCCGGGCCGGCCGCGGGGAGCAGCAGGGAGAAGGCGGCCGCGGTCGTCGCCGCCCAGCACAGGGCGCGTCCGCTGCCGAGCCGGGAGACCACCCGGGGTGTGAGGGCGGCGCCGATCAGGCTGCCGAGGCCGCCGGTGGCCACCAGGGCGCCGACGGCGGCGGCGGGTGCGTCGAGGGTGCGGACCAGGAACAGCGGGGTGAGTGTCATGAGTCCGCCGGAGACGAAGTTCACCGCGGCGGCGTAGGTGGCGGCCGGCCGCAGTACCCGGTGCCGGGTGACGTGGCGCCAGCCTTCGCGGATCTGCTCGCGCATTCCGGCGCCGGCCTGGCGCGGGGCGGTGGCCGGCGGTTTGACGGGCCGTACGCTGAACAGCAGGGCCGCCGAGAGGAGGTAGCTGACGGCGTCCAGCAGTATCGCCGTCGCGCCGCCGACGAGTTGCACCAGCACGCCGCCGAGCGAGGGTCCGGCCAGTTCGGTCGCCGCGGAGCTGCCGGAGAGCAGGCTGTTGCGGGCGGTCAGTTCCTCCTTGGCGACGATCGAGGGCAGTACGGTGGAGATGCCCACGTCGAAGACCACGCCGGCGAGGCCGACCACCAGTGCCACCACCATGAGTTGGGGCAGGCCGAGGGTGCCGAGGGCGGCCGCCAGCGGTACCGAGGCGACGGCGACGCCGCGCACCAGGTCCATCGCCACCTGGGTGCCGCGCAGTGGCAGTCGCTGGACCAGGACGCCGGCCGGCAGTCCGATCAGCAGCCAGGCGGCGTAGCCGGCGCCGGTGATGAGGCCGACGTCGATGGCCGAGGCGTGCAGGGTGACGACGGCGATCAGGGGCAGGGCGACCGCGTTCACCTGGTCGCCGATCCGGCTGACGGTCGAGGCGGTCCAGTAGCGCCAGAACACTGCGGCCGGTCTGCCGGCGTGGTCCGGGCCGGGCCGCCCCGCGTACGCCGGGGCGCCCGTCGTCGTTTGCGCGCCGGTCGTCTTCGTGTCCGCCGTCTCGATCGACACACCCGCCCCTTTATTAGTGAGTCTCTTTTGGGAACTCACTATAATCGGCAGTCATGCGGCACACGGAAGCGGCGGACGCCGACTGCGCGATCTCCCAGGCCCTGACCGTGGTCGGGGACAGCTGGGCCATGCTCCTGATCAGGGACGTCGCAGGCGGCACGCACCAGTTCGACGCCCTTCAGCACGGGCTCGGCATCAGCCGGAAGGTGCTCACCCAGCGCCTCAAGGCCCTGGTCGCCGACGATGTCCTGGAGAAGCGTCTCTACCACCCGCACCCGCCGCGCTACGAGTACCACCTGACGGAGGCCGGACGCGGCCTGCTCCCGGTGCTGGTCGCCCTCCAGGGCTGGGGCGGGCGGTACGTCCTCGGCGACGGCTCGCTCTCCGGCACCAGCACCGCCGACTCCGCCGAGACCCGCCGGGTGCTCGCGCTGACCGGCCGCCGGCTGCCCCCGCTGGAGCTCACCGCCGCCTCGGGCGAGCGGACCGACCCGGTCTGTCCGGACCGCGCCTGGACGGTGCTCTACTGCTTCCCCGGCGCCTACCGGCCCGGCGGGCCGGACCACCCCCCGGGCTGGAACGACATCCCGGGCACCGGCGACCGCACGCTGGAGTCCCGCACCTACCGCGACCGGATGGACGAGTTCGCCGCGCGCGGCGCCGCCGTCCACGGCGTCAGCACCCAGCGCCCGGACCAGCTGGTGGCCTTCGCCGAGCACGCGCGGATCCCGTTCCCGCTGCTGTCCGACATCGGCCTCGACCTGGCCGCCGCCCTCCGTCTGCCCACCTTCCGGGCCGGCGGCGTCGAGCACCTCAAGCGGCTCACCCTGGTCGTCGACGCCACCCGGACCATAAGGGGCGTGCGCTACCCCGTCACCGACCCGGCCGGCGCGGTCGACGACGCGCTCGTGCTGCTCGACGGGCTGGCGGCGGCCCGGTAGGTCCGATTCCTCAGGCCTCCGCCCGCCAGGCCTCCGGGTCCGTCCAGGCGGCCAGCGTCCGGCGGCTCTCGAAGCGGCGCGGGCGGCCGGTCAGCGGGTCGGTGAACTCCACCGCCGAGGAGAGCAGTTGGAGCGGGCGGCGGAAGTCGTCCGGGGCCGTCTCCGGCAGCACCACCGGGTACACCGGGTCGCCCAGGATCGGCAGTCCCAGTCCGCTCATGTGCAGCCGCAACTGGTGCGTGCGGCCCGTCGAGGGCCGCAGCAGGTAGCGGCCCAGCCCGTCGCGCCGCTCCAGCAGCTCGATCCGGCTCTCGCTGTTCGGCGCCTCGTCCAGCTCGTACGCGTCGATCCGCCCGCGCTCCTTCACGATGTGGCTGCGCACCGTGCGCGGCAGCTCCACCGCCGGGTCGACGGCCGCCACCGCCTGGTACTCCTTGCCGACCAGCCGGTCGCGGAACAGCGTCTGGTAGGCGCCCCGGTCCTGCGGCCGGACCACGAACATCGCCAGCCCCGCCGTCAGCCGGTCCAAGCGGTGCGCCGGGCTCAGCGCGGGCAGCTCCAGCGTGTGCCGCAGCCGGGAGAGCGCCGTCTCCACGACGTGCCGCCCGCGCGGGGTGGTGGCCAGGAAGTGCGGCTTGTCGACGACCACCAGGTGCTCGTCCCGGTGCAGCACCTCCAGCTCGAAGGGGACCGGCACCTCCGGTGGCAGCTCCCGGTAGAACCACAGGTGCGCCCCCGGCCGGAACGGCTCCGCCGCCCCGACGGCCCGCCCGTCCTCGCCGACCACCCCGCCGGCCAGCAGCAGCGCCTCCACCCGCTGCGCCGCGACCGCCGGCAGCCGCTCCAGCAGATACGCCCGCACCGTCTCCCACGGCCCGCCCGCCACGGGCAGGCGCAGGTGCACCGGATCCACCCCGGACCGCTGCGGAAGCGGCGAGGCCGGCACCGTACTCCTACGTCTCATCTCGCCCGCCACCCTACGTCCTCACCCGCGCCCCGGGTGTCGGAGCCGACCGGCAGACTGCGGCCCATGACAGCCACGGACCACGACGCGCCCGCGAACGGCGTCCCCGCCCTGACGGCCGGCATCGCCGCCTGGCTCACCGCCCGCACGGCCTGGTGGCCCGCCCGTCCGGCCGCCGACGACGCCGCGCTCGACGCGTTCGAGACCCGGCACGGGTTGACCCTGCCCGCCGACCTGCGCGCCTGGTGGCGCCTGGACGCCGTGCCCGCGAACCCGTGGCTGCCCGGCGGGTTCGCCCCCGTCCCCCTCCCGGCCGCCCTGGAGACGCACGCCGCCTGGCTGCTCGTCGCCGAGCAGGAAGGCCCCCCGGCCGAGGGCGAGGCGCGCTTCCACCCCGCGCTCCTGCCGATCGCCGACAACGGCGGCGGCGACGGGCTGGTCGTCGACCTGCGGCCCGGCACGGGCCACGGCCACGTCCTGCTCTGGGACCACGAGACCTGGCGGTCGGACCCGCCCTGGTGGGAGTCGGTGACGGCGATGCTGCGCGACACCGCCCGCGCGCTGGAGAGCGGCACCCCCGCCCTGCTCGGCCACGCCGCGCGCGGCGGGCCGCAGCGGCCGTGCGTCGCCTTCGTCGACGCCGACCGTCAGGTCGGTTGGGAGCCCGACCGGGAGCCGGCCGCACCCTGACCCGGGCGCCGCCGGGATGCCGGTGGGGCGGGGCGCGGTGGAGAGTGGACGGGAGGCGGGTTGGAGGTGAGGCCGTGGCCGTGGCCGGCAAGGGGTCCGAGGACGGCGGGGTGCCGCTGCCGCCGCTGCCCCGGCGGACCCGGCTGCTGCTGTACGGCGCGTTCCTGCTGCTCGTCGGGGCCGTGCTGACGGACGTCCTCACCGGGCCGGGGACCACCCTCTCCCCCGTCCTCGCCGTGGCACCCGTCCTGGTCGGGGCGACCACCCGGCGCGCCCGGGTACCGCTGGTCACCGGCGCCGCCGCCATCGCCGTGGCCGGGCTGCTGGAGGGCGGCAGCAACACCCACCTGCCCGGCTCCGTCCACCTCGCCTCGCTGATCACCATCACCGCCGCGACCCTCGCCAGCACCGCCAACGTCGTGCTGATCGCGGCCCGCGAACGCGAGCTCTTCCACGTCCGGACCGTCGCCGAGGCCGCCCAGCGGGCCCTGCTGCGCCCGCCGCCCGAGCGGGCCGGACCACTGCGGATCGCCGTCCGCTACGTCGCGGCCGCCGCCGAGGCGCGGATCGGCGGCGACCTGTACGAGGTGGCCGACACGCCGTACGGGGTCCGGATCCTGCTCGGCGACGTCCAGGGCCACGGCCTGCCCGCCGTCGAGACGGCCGCGGACGTGCTCGGCGCCTTCCGCACCGCCGCCCGCACCGAACCGGACCTCGCCCGGCTCGCCGAACGGCTCGACGCCGTCCTCGCCGACCGCCCCGGCGGCGGGCGGTTCGTCACCGCGCTGCTGCTCGGCGTGGACCCGGACGGCGCCACCCGGCTGGTGAACTGCGGGCACCCGCACCCCCTGCTGCGCCGCGCCGGGGGCGTCACCGAGCTCGCCCCCACCCGGCACGCCCCACCGCTCGGCCTGCTCGGCCTGGTCGGCGACGGCGGCTACCGCGCCGAACCCCTCGACCCGCACCCCGGCGACCTGCTGCTCCTGTACACCGACGGCGTCTCCGAGGCCCGCGACACCGCGGACGTCTTCTACCCCCTCGCCACCCGCCTCCCCCACTTGCCCGCCACCGCCCCGGACGACCTGCTGGACGCCCTCCTCACCGACCTCGCCGCCTGGGTCTCCCCCAGCGGCCTCGCCGACGACGCCGCCGCCCTGGCCGTCCGCTGGGAGCAATGAGCCGGGCCGTGGCGGTGCGCCGCGCCTCCTGGGCCGGGGATTCACCGGCCCGGCGTGCCACGATGATGCGATCAGTGCACGAAACGGCGCCGGAGGGTGACGGATGACCAGGGTGTCCGGGGTGTCCAGGGTGTCCGGGCGGCCCACGGCGGCGGCGCACGGGATCGACGCGGTGGTCCGCCGGCTGCGGGCGATCGCGGCCGCGCTGCCGCCCGCCGACGGGGTGGCGGTGTTCAACCGGATGTACCTGACCGTCACCGAGACCGTCCGGGCCCGGCTGGGGGCCTTCGAGGACCCGGCCGCGATGGCGGTGCTGGACACCGTGTTCGCCGGGCGCTACCTGCTGGCCGTGGACGCGGTCGCGGCGCGGCGGCGCCCGCCGGCCTGCTGGCGGCCGCTGTTCGAGCTGCGCGCGCACCCCGACGTGCACCCGGTCCAGTTCGCGCTGGCCGGGATGGGCGCCCACATCCAGCACGACCTGCCGCTCGCCGTCGTCGACACCTGCCGGCGCCTGGGCCGGGAGCCGGAACAGCTCGCGGGCGACTACCACCGGATCAACGACCTGCTGGCGGCGGTGGAGGCGGCCGTCCGCGAGCAGCTGATGCCGGGGCCGGACGTGCTGGAGCGGTTCGAGCCGCTGACCCACCGGCTCGGCTCGTGGTCGGTCGACACCGCCCGGGACGCCGCCTGGGCCTCGGTGCGGGTGCTCTGGGAGCTGCGCGGGCGCCCCTCGGCGGCCGCCGCGTACGGCACGGCGCTGGACGGCGCGGTCGGAGTGCTCGGCCGCGCGCTGCTGCTGCCGCTGGGCCTCGGCCCGGCGGCGGCAGCGGCGCGCGGGGAGGATCAGGCCCAGCTGGAGTGCAGCGGCTTGCCCTCGGCGTAGCCGGCCGCGCTCTGGATGCCGACCACGGCCTTCTCGTGGAACTCCTCCAGGGTGGCCGCGCCCGCGTAGGTGCAGGAGCTGCGCACGCCCGCGACGATCGAGTCGATCAGGTCCTCGACGCCCGGGCGGGCCGGGTCCAGGAACATCCGGGAGTGCGAGATGCCCTCCTCGAACAGCGCCTTGCGGGCCCGGTCGTACGAGGAGTCCTGCGCGGTGCGGTTGCTCACGGCCCGCTTGGAGGCCATGCCGAAGGACTCCTTGTACTGCCGGCCGTCGGCGGTGGCCTGGAGGTCGCCGGGCGACTCGTAGGTGCCGGCGAACCAGGAGCCGATCATCACATTGGACGCACCGGCGGCCAGCGCCATGGCGACGTCACGCGGGTGCCGCACGCCGCCGTCCGCCCAGACGTGCCGGCCCAGCCGGCGGGCCTCGGCGGCACACTCGAGAACGGCCGAGAACTGCGGTCGCCCGACGCCGGTCATCATCCGGGTGGTGCACATCGCGCCCGGGCCGACGCCGACCTTCAGGATGTCGGCGCCCGCCTCGACGAGGTCGCGCACGCCCGCCGCCGAGACGACGTTGCCCGCGACCACCGGGACCTGCGGGTCCAGGCCGCGCACGGCCCGCAGCGCGGTGATCATCGACTCCTGGTGGCCGTGCGCGGTGTCCACGACCAGGGCGTCCGCGCCCGCCTCCAGCAGGGCCTTGGCCTTGCCCGCGACGTCCCCGTTGATGCCGACGGTGGCGGCGACCCGCAGGCGGCCGGCGGCGTCCACGGCGGGGGTGTAGAGGGTGGCGCGCAGCGCGTTCTTGCGGGTCAGGATGCCGACCAGGCGGCCCTCGCCGTCCACCACGGGGGCGAGCCTGCGGTGTCCCTCGCTGAGCTTGTCGAAGGCGTCGCGCGGGTCGACGTCCTCCTCCAGCAGCAGCAGTTCGCGGGACATCACCTCGGCGAGCGAGGTGAAGCGGTCGACGCCCTGGCAGTCGGAGTCGGTGACGACGCCGACCGGCCGGCCGTCCTCGACCACCACCAGCGCGCCGTGGGCGCGCTTGGGCAGCAGCGAGAGGGCCTCGGCGACGGTGGCGCCGGGGTCGAGGGTGATGGCCGTGTCGTGCACCAGGTGACGGCGCTTGACCCAGCCGACGACCTCGGCGATGACCTCGGTCGGGATGTCCTGGGGGATGGCGACCAGGCCGCCGCGGCGGGCGACGGTCTCGGCCATCCGGCGGCCGGCGATGGCGGTCATATTGGCGACGACCAGCGGGATCGTGGTGCCGGTGCCGTCGTTGGAGGAGAGGTCGACACCCTGGCGGGAGCCCACGGCGGATCGACTGGGGACCATGAAGACGTCGTCGTACGTGAGGTCGTACGAGGGCATGAGGTCGTTCAGGAAGCGCATGAAGGGGGCTCTCTGGCTGGGAGAAAATACACCTCGGGTGCGGGTGCGGCTCGGCCGCAGGGCGCACTCGGGCGCCCCATGCACCCGGCGTTCGATTCTCCGGGAGCCGTTCGCCAAAAGCCAGTTCGAGCACGTTTGCTGGCGCTGCACACAAGCCATGATCGAAGCTCCGCGCGTAGACCTGGAGGATCCTCCAAATACTCGGCTTTTCGCCCCGGCCGGGGCCCCTCCCGTAGCATTCACGCGGTAAACGCGGCGAACGCCGTGATCGGCGAGGCGAGCGGGAAACGGCAGAGCGCATGACGGCGGCGGGCGTGGACATCGAGCAGGACAACGGCACCGAGGCCGCCGAGGAGATCGACTACGGCCCCGGCCTCGACCCGGAGCGCCTGCGGCTCTGCCTGGAGGTGCTGGCCGAGCTGGACGAACTGCACGTCGACCACCCGGACGCGATCACCGTCCGCCAGGCCGTCGGCGGCATATTCCGCACCCTGAAGCAGCGCCGCCGCCAGGAGACCCGGGCCCGCAAGACCGCCAACGACCGCGAGGTCACCGCGCGCACCGCGACCGGCGCGCCGACCCGGATCGACGACGAGACGGCCGGCGCGTTCGGCCTGACCACCGTCACCACCACCGAGATCGCCGGGATCCTGGAGCGCCCCCGCTCCTGCTACATCTGCAAGCAGCGCTACGTCGAGGTCGACGCGTTCTACCACAACCTCTGCCAGGACTGCGCGGTCAAGAACCGGGCCCGCCGGGACGCCCGCGCGGACCTCACCGGCAAGCGCGCGCTGCTGACCGGCGGCCGGGCCAAGATCGGCATGTACATCGCGCTGATGCTGCTGCGCGACGGCGCCCACACCACCATCACCACCCGCTTCCCCAACGACGCGATCCGCCGCTTCACCGCGATGCCGGACAGCGCCGAGTGGCTGCACCGGCTGAAGATCGTCGGCATCGACCTGCGCGACCCGGCCCAGGTGATGGCGCTGGCCGACGAGGTCGCCGCGGACGGCCCGCTGGACATCCTGATCAACAACGCCGCGCAGACCGTGCGCCGCCCGCCGGAGTCCTACCGCGAGCTGGTCGCCGCCGAGTCCGCGCCGCTGCCGGCCGGCGAGCTGCCGCAGTCCACCACCATCGGCCGGTTCAACAGCGGCAGCGTCGACCTGCCCGCCCTGCCGCAGCAGGCCACCGGCGGCGAGCGGATCTCCGCCGAGGACGTCACCTCGCTCGCGCTGGTCACCGGCTCGGCGACGCCCGAGCGGATCCAGGCCGGCACCGCGATCGACGCCGGCGGCCTGGTGCCCGACCTCGCGGACACCAACAGCTGGGTGCAGACCGTCAGCGAGGTCGGCCCGGTGGAGCTGCTGGAGGTCCAGCTCTGCAACTCCACCGCGCCGTTCATCCTGATCAGCCGGCTGCGCCCGGCGATGGCCGCCTCGGCGTCCCGGCGCAAGTACGTGGTCAACGTCTCCGCGATGGAGGGCGTCTTCCAGCGCGGCTACAAGGGCGCCGGCCACCCGCACACCAACATGGCCAAGGCCGCGCTCAACATGCTCACCCGCACCAGCGCGCAGGAGATGTTCCAGACCGACGGCATCCTGATGACCGCCGTCGACACCGGCTGGATCACCGACGAGCGCCCGCACCCGGACAAGATGCGGCTGGCCGACGAGGGCTTCCACGCCCCGCTCGACCTGGTCGACGGCGCGGCCCGGGTCTACGACCCGATCGTCCGCGGCGAGCAGGGCGAGGACCTCTACGGCTGCTTCCTGAAGGACTTCGACCGCGCCGCCTGGTAGCCCTCGGCCCCGGCCCCGTTCGGCCCCAACCCCCTTCGGCCCCGGCCCCCTTTGCGACGGAGGAACCGCCATGACCACCACCGCACCGCTGCTCGGCGCCGGCGTGATCGTGCCCACCGGGGACGGCCGGGTGCTGATCGGCCGCCGCACCACCGCGGGCGAGCCGCCGACCTGGAGCCTGCCCGGCGGCAAGGTCGACCCGGGCGAGTCCTTCGAGCGGACGGCGGCGCGCGAGCTGGCCGAGGAGACCGGGATCGTGCTGCCCGCCGAGGAGATGCGGGTCCTGGCGGTGCTGCTCGACCACGAGCTGGGCCGCCCCCGGCTGACCGCGGCGGTGCTCGCCCCGCCGAGCCTGGCGCCCGCCGTGGTCACCGAGCCGCACGCGTGCGGCGGCTGGGAGCGCCTGCCGCTGGACGCGCTGCCGCAGCCGATGTTCTACCCGTCCGGCCTGGTGCTCGCCAGCTGGCGCCCGGAACTGGGCGCCGGCGCGCCCCGGGCCGGAACGCACGCCTACCCGGTCGGCCGCTGACGAAGCCCCGGCGGGGCGCCGAAGCGCTCCGCCGGGGCGGGTCTCACCTCTCCTGGTCGGAACCCGTCATCAGAACTCGCTGGTGACGGTCACTCCGCTGAAGCCCTGCTGGGCGTAGAGGCTGAAGAAGACGTAACCGGCGGGCGGGTTGGTGATGGTCAGGGTCTCGGAGTTGTCCGCCCCGGCCGACCGCGTGACGTACGAGTTGGTGTACGCCCAGCCGCCCCAGTGGTAGTAGAGGTCGGCGTTGCCGGTGCCGCCGCTGCTGGTCACCTTGATCTGCTGGGTACCGGCCGGCACGTTGATGTAGAAGTGCGCGTAGTTGCCGGCGGTCGCCGAGACACCGGTGCGCACGCAGTTCTTGTCGAGCTGGCGGGTGTCACCGCTCTCGCACGCCTTGAACTGCGGGAACTCCGGGACGGTCGCGCAGGCACCGGCGGCGCAGGCGCTCAGCCAGCGGTCGAAATCGGCGTCGTAGCGGGTGCCGATGGTGGTCTTGAGCAGGGCGCGGGAGCCCGCCCAGTCACCGGCGCGCCACTTGGCGAGGAGCGCGTCGACGTCGGAGCGGTGCTGCTCCAGCATGTAGCGCACGGCCAGGTAGCCCCACCGGTAGACGCGGTCCTGGTCGCCGTAGTCGGTGTCGAAGAGCTCGCTCAGCCGGTAGCTGTGCCGGGCCGCCGCGTCGATGGCGGCCTGGTTGACCTGCTTCTGGTAGGAGGTGGCGACGACCTCGGCGAGGCCCTCGGTCCACCAGACCAGCTTGCCGTCCCAGCCCTGCTGGAAGCTGCCCCAGAGGTTGAAGCGGGCGTCGAGGTAGTGGGTGTACTCGTGGTTGAGGTTGCGGATCTCGTAGCCCCCGGACCGCGACGGCTCCTCGTAGGCGAGGAAGCGGGCCTGGTTGCCGGCCCTGGAGGGCTCGCCCTCCAGGTAGATGCCGCCGTTGTTGGTGTCGGTGTTGAAGATCGCCCGGCCGAGCACCACGTACTGGACGTCGGAGTCGAAGGCGACGACCTCCAGGGCCGCGTTGCCGTCGTCGGCGACCGGGCCCCTGTCCCGGGACACGCCGTGGAAGAAGACGTCCTGGCCGTTCAGGCTGGCGCAGGCCGTGGCCAGCTGGGCCGCGGTCAGGTCCTGGCCGAGGATGCGCAGGGTCGGGCTGCAGGTGTGCCGGACCGGCAGGTAGGCGTCCTTGAACCGCTGCGGGTCGTCGCAGGTGCCGTAGTAGCCGCAGTTGGCCTGGTCGAGCTTCTGGACGGAGGCCACGGCGGAGGCGCGCTGGGGCCAGTTCGGCCCGGTGACGCCGCCGGAGGTGTCGACCAGGTTCTTCACCATCGCGCGGGACCGCGGGGCGATCTCCTCGATGGCCTTCAGCCGGGTCAACTCGTCGATCGCGTTGTTGAGGGTGAGGGAGTTGTTGCGGTCGCGGTCCAGGAGGTGGCCCTTGGCGCGGAGGATGAAGCCGTTCAGCGCGTCGACGACACCCGGATCGGCCACGACGGCCTTGCGGAAGTCCTCGTCCTTGGACTCGACGCCCCGGTACAGCACCAGGGTGACCGGGTTGACCGCCCGCAGCAGGTTGGCCTTGTCCCAGGTCGCCGGCTGGTAGGCGTTCAGGATCTGCTTGACGACGTCGACGTAGTCACCGGGCCTGCGGGGCACGTCGGCCAGCACGGCGGCGCGCTCCAGCGGGACGGCGTTGGCGGTGGTGGGGTCGAGCGAGCGGGGGTTGGCGAAGAAGGTGTGGACGGCCTCGCTGATCTTGGCCGGGAGCCTGTCGTACGAGCCGACGACGTCCGCCTTGGTCCACTGCACCGAGTAGCCGGCCTGCACGTAGTACATCAGCTGCGAGATGTGGTCGCTGTCGTTGCCCTGGTACGTGCGGGCACTCTCGCGCAGTGCCTCGATGACGGTGAGCATCTGGGACTCGTTGAAGGCCCCGGCCGCGTACGCGGTCGGGATCCGGAACAGCCCGTCGACGCAGTTGAAGCTCGCCGCCTTGACGAGGCGGACCAGGGCCGCACCGGTCCGGGAGAAGGACGCCGGGTCGCAGGCCGCGGCCTCCTCGGCCTCCGCGTCCAGGCCGAACGTCTTGGCGGAGGGCGCGGGGGCCTCGGCCGGTCCGGAGCCGGGGTCGGAGTCCTGGTGGGCGCGCCGCTCGGGAGCGCTGTTCTGCGGCCTCGACGCCGCGTCGTGGCCGTGCGCCGAGGGCGACGCGAGGTCGCTGTCGGCGCCGGGCGGGGGGAGTTCGCCGCGATCGGCGGGGGCGGTGGCCGTGTCGCCCGCCGAGGGGGACGGGGCGACGGGGGCGGCCTGGCTGCGCGGGGCGAACAGGCCGATCGTCAGGGCAAAGGTCAGGACGAGCATCAGAAGTCTTGCCAGTTGCGGGAGTCGCAACAGGCGTGCGGTTCTCACGTGGGGGCCTCCGGGCCTGGTTCGGCCGCATTGGGGTACGGCCAGTGGGGGGGTGAGGACCGATAGCGGCGGGGGGGCACTTGCCCTCCCGCCATACGGTGAGGAGGTGACATGTACCATTGCACATGTCACACAACTTGCGAAAGACCTTTGCATTGCTCCCCCCTCCACTCCAGAACGACCGAGGGGGATTGTGACGATCAGTCAGGAACCGTGCACGGACAATGAATTCGGCGGGTCCTGACCCGAACGTGCGCGAACCCCGCCTCCGGACTCCGGGGCGGGGTTCGTTCGGCGCGCCCGTTGCCGGGCCTGCGGGCGGTCAGCCGTTGCGGGCCGCCTCCGGACCGGTGATCCGCTTCAGCAGCGGAAGCGTGGAGGCGATGATCCCCAGCGACACCGCGAGCCCGAGCAGCACCAGCGCGAAGTACACCGCGCCCGGCGGGACCAGGTCGTAGTCCATCTGCGACTTGAGGAACATCGCCGCCGCGGCGAAGCCGGTCCCGGTCGCGATCGCCGCCACCACCAGCAGCGGCAGCGCGCTCTCCAGGGCGATCACCCGGCGCAGCAGGCCCAGCGGCGCCCCGGTGAGCCGGAGCATCGCGAACGCCCGGCGGCGGTCGGAGAGGCCGGCGACCACGCTGACCGCGAGGCTGCACCCGGCGATCGGCAGGGTGGTGAGCAGGACGACGTCGGCCAGTTGCCGCCAGCCCGCGAGTTCCTGCTGCTGCGCGGAGCCCCAGTCCTGGACCGTCCGGCCGTTCTGGTCGGGGAAGGCCCGGCCGAGGATGGTGCGGACCCGCTCCTTGGCGGCCGTCGACCCGTCCGTCGTCACGTAGACCGACTGCACCGGCAGCCGGGCGGCCTCCTCGGCGGTGATCGGCGCGCTCGGCCACCGGGTGGTCTCCTGGGACTTCAGGCTCAGGAAGCCGAACGGCCGGACGGCCGCCACGGCGGTTCCCGGGGCGCAGTGGCCGACCACCGGGACCTGCGCGAGTTCCGAGCAGACCGTCAGGTTGGGCGCCACCCGGTCGTGGGGCTCGGACCGGTCGCGCGCCAGGCCGTCCGGGTTGGCGTGGGCGATCGCGAGGCCGCGGAAGCCGGGGACGGCCCGCAGTTCGGCCAGGACCTGTTCCGGGACGGCGCCGGCCATCGGCGGACCGCCGACCGGCGCGCCGTGCTCGACGGCCGCCCGGGTCTGCGGGTCACCGCTGAGCGTGCCCCGGTTGGCGTCGATGGTGCCGATGACGGCGACCGTCGCGGTGGTGACGAACAGAGCCAGGACCAGTCCGGCCACCGAGCGGAACCCGGCCTTGGGGTCGTCGGCGAGCCGGCGCACCGCGATCAGGGTGGCCGGGCGGCTGGTCCGGGCGGCGACCGCGCGGGCCGCCGCCATGGTCAGCCAGGGGCCGGCCAGCACCAGGCCGAACATGATCACCAGGAAGCCGGTGAGGTAGGCGGCGGTCTGCCCGTTGGTGGTGGCGGGGCGGTGTCCGACGAACCAGGCGAGTTCGGCGAGGCCGGCCAGCAGCGGCGCCACCCGCCAGGCGGACGGCGGCCCGGGGGTGCTCCGGCGGCTGACGCCGAGCGGGGAGACGGTCACCCGGCGCAGCGCGAGCCCGGCGGCGACCGCGGCCGCGAGCGGGACGCCGAGCAGCACGGCGAGGGCCTGCGGCGCGGTGAGGGTGAGGTCCTCGGCGAAGAAGCGGTCCCCGGTGAACGGGACGGTCGCCACCAGCGGGCGCAGCAGCAGGAACACCGCGAAGCCGAGGGCGGTTCCGGCGACGGCGGCCAGGGTGGACTCGGCGGCCGCGATCAGCGTGATCTGCCGGGGTGTCGCGCCGACCAGGCGCATCGCGGCGTAGCGCTGTTCGCGGGCGGCGGCGGAGAGCCGGGTGGCGGTGCCGATGAAGACCACCACGGGGAAGAGCAGCGCCCCGGCGACCACCGAGAGGATCAGCGTCATGGCGTCGCCGCGGGTGCCGACGGCCGGGCAGTCGGCGGCGCAGGCCGGCGGGAGGGCGGTGGCGATGGTGGTGACCTCGCGGACGCCCGGCCGGGCGGCGAGGGCCTCCGGGTCGTGGCCGGCGACCAGGACGAGGGAGTCCGGGGAGGCGAGCGCCGCGTCGCCGATCTCGCCGGCGAGGCGGCCCGGGAAGCGGTCGGCCAGCTGGTCGGCGGGGCGTTCGCGGATCAGTTCGGCGAGGGCGGGCGAGGCGTAGTACTCGCCGGCCGCGGGCAGCCGGGTCAGTCCGGGCGGGACGGGCGAGGTGGGCCCGGTGGCGGCGACGTCGATCAGGAGGAGTCGTCGGCCGTCGTAGTACTCGGGGCCGTGGTCGCGCCACCGGAGCGGGTCGGCGTCGGCGGTCTCGGTGCGGCTCGCGGCGCCGCTGTTGGCCCAGAGCATCCGTTCGTTGGTGGCGCCGACGGCGTTGACGGCGGCGAGCGTGGAGAGCAGCAGGCCGACGCCGACGGCCGCGGCGGCGGCGATGGTGAGCAGCCGGGCGACGGCCGGCCGGCCGCCGCTGACGGCGAGGCGCAGGGCGAAGGCGATCATGAGGCGATCCGCTGCGCCGGAGCGCCGCCGGCCGGGTGGCCGGTGGAGAGCGTGCGGGCGCGGCCGTCGCGCACGACGGCCTCGCGGTCGGCGTAGGCGGCGACCCGGGGCTCGTGGGTGACCAGGACGACGGTGGTGCCCTGGTCGCGGGCGGCGGCGACCATGAGTTCCATCACCTGTTCGCCGGTGAGCGAGTCCAGGGCGCCGGTCGGCTCGTCGGCGAACAGGACCCGGGGGCGGGTCACCAGGCCGCGGGCGAGGGCGACCCGCTGGGCCTGGCCGCCCGACAGCTCGCCGGAGCGGCGGCGCTCCAGGCCGTCGAGGCCGAGCCGGGCGAACCAGGGGCGGGCGTCGGCGAGGGCGGCGGCGCGGCGGACGCCGCCGAGCAGCAGCGGCAGGGCGATGTTCTCCTCGGCGGTCAGTTCCGGGACCAGCTGGCCGAACTGGAACACGAAGCCGAAGCGGTCCCGCCGTAAGGCGCTGCGCCGGTTCTCGTCGAGGGTGTCGATCCGCTGCCCGTCGAAGAGCACCTCGCCCTTGTCGGGGACCAGGATGCCGGCCAGGCAGTGCAGCAGGGTGGACTTGCCGGAGCCGCTGGGGCCCATCACGGCGAGCACCTCGCCGGCGTCGGCGGCCAGGGAGGCGCCGCGCAGGGCGGGGGTCTCGCCGAAGGAGAGTTGGATGTCGCGGGCCTCGATCAGGGGGGTCATGCGCGTACCTCCGCGGCGAGGGCGTCGAGGCGGGCGCTGGTGAGGTCGATCCAGCGCAGGTCCGCCTCCAGGTGGAAGAGGCCGTGGTCGGCGAGCAGGGCGTCGACCAGCGGGCCGGTGCGGCGCAGTTCGGTGAGTTCGCGCATCCGGCGCAGGTGGGCGGCGCGCTGGGTGTCGAGGTAGGCCTCGGCGTCGCGGCCGAGCAGCAGGGCCAGCACGACCTTGGTGAAGAGCACGGACTGGAGGGTGGGTTCGGGCGCGACGGGCTCGGCGAGCCAGTGCTCGAACTCGGTCACGCCGGCCTCGGTGATGACGTAGCGCTTGCGCTCGGGTCCGTCGCCGGGCTCGGCCTCGCCGGCGACGACCTTTCCGTCGCGCGCCAGGCGGCCGAGGGTGGCGTAGACCTGACCGTACGGCAGGGGTTTGCCGCGTCCGAAGAGGGTGTCGTAGTCGCGCTTGAGGTCGTAGCCGTGGCTCGGCTCGCGCTCCAGCAGCCCGAGAAGGGTCAGGGGAACACTCATGGGAGGACCATACACCAGAGGTATACATCGAGTGTATAGCTGGCGAGAATACGGCCTTGACCTGGAGAAACGTGAATCCGGTCGCGATCGGGAACGCCGCGAGCGGGGGACGGCCCCAACTCCGTCCCCCGCTCTGCACGGCGGCCCGGCGAGCCCCCACAGCGGGCCGGGCCTCCGCGTCCCCGGCACGAGAACGCGGCCAGGGCCAAGCCTGCCCCCTCCGCCCCGCCGTGGCCGAGGGCCGAACGTCCCGGTCCCGCGCTCCGGTCAGGGCCGTAGGGCCCGGGTCCGGCGAGCCCGTAGGGCCCGGGTCCGGCGAGCCTTCCCGGCTCTTGTGCGAGGGGCCGGTGCCGGGAGAGATTTGGATCCGTCGGGGCCGAACCACGCCAACAGCCGTGAGGAGCACGCATCGTGTCCAGTTCACCCCGCTCGGCCCGAATCGCGCCCCTGTCCGAACGGGCCGGCCGCCACCTGCGCCGTGCCCTCCGCCGCCGCCGCAGCGTCCAGCGCGACGAACCGCTCTCCCGTCCCGTCGACCGGGCCCGCAGCCGGGCCTGGCTGATCGCCGGGCTCGCCCTGGTGGTCGGCCTGGCGGGCGTCGTGGCCGCCGCCGTGCTCGGCTACCGCGCCGCCGGGCGCACCGCCGAGGCCGAACGGGGCCGGCTGCACCGCACCGAGGCGCTGGTCCTCGACAAGGCCCCCGTCGAGGAACCCGGCGTCGGCCGCTGGAGCGGCGGCCACCAGAAGCGGACCGACACCTCGGTCGCCTGGACGAGCCCCGACGGCCTGGCCCGCACCGGCACCGTCGAGGCCCCGCGCAGCACGGTCACCGGCGCCACCGTCGTGCTGTGGCTCGACGAGAACGGCCTGCCCGCCACCGCCCCGGCCACCCCGGTCGGGCTGGCCGTGGGGGCCGTCTGCACGGGGCTGGCGGGCACGGCCACGCTGACCGCGCTGCTCGGCGGCGTGCTCGCGCTGCGGCTGCGCGTGCTGGACCGGCGGGCGGAGCGGGCCTGGGAACGGTCCTGGGCCCGCTGGGAGCCCCGCTGGTCCGGGCGCACCAGCCAGCCGCAGGACGACTGACCGCACATCACGACGCACTGACAGGGAGCACCGTTGTCCACCACCACCCGGTTCACCACCGCCCGGCTGACCGCCCGCCTCTGGGAGCACACCGACGCCGAGCGCGCGTACGACATGTACTCGCGTTGGGAGGTCGCGCGGTGGCTGGGCGCCACGCCCCGGGCGCTGGAGTCGCCCGCCGAGGCGCCGGCCGTGATCGACCGCTGGCGGCGGCGCTCGGCCGACCCCCGGTACGGGATCTGGGCGCTGGAGCGGCGGGACACCGGGGTGGTGGCCGGCTCGGTGATGCTGCTGCCGCTGCCACTGCCGGACGAGGACGGCAGCGGGAACGGCGGTAGCGGCGGGAACGGCGGTAGCGGCAACGGCGGCGGCGAGATCGAGGTCGGCTGGCACCTCCACCCCGACTCCTGGGGCCACGGCTACGCCACCGAGGCCGCCCGCGCCGCCCTCGCCAAGGGCTTCGCCGACGGCCTCACCGAGATCCACGCCGTCGTCCGCCCCGGCAACGACCGCTCCGCCGCCGTCTGCCGCCGCCTCGGCATGACCCCCCAGGGCCGCAGCACCCGCTGGTACGGCGTCGAACTCGACACCTTCCGCATCACCCGCCCCACCGGGAGCCCGAATATGTAGACCGGTCTACATTCCATCTCCCCCACCGGAGTGGAAAGTCGGCTCAGCCGACTTCCTGCTCCACCCAGCTCCCGGGCCGAACAGAATATGTAGACCGGTCCACCGATTTACCGCCGCCGAGGCGGCACCCGGAGTGGGAAGTCGGCCCAGCCGACTTCCCACTCCCGCGCGGGGCGGGAGCTGCGGGAATCAGTAGACCGGTCTGCACATTCTGCTGCCGGGCCGTCAGGGAGTGGGGTCGGCCCAGGGGGTAGTGGGGTGGCGGGAGGCGTGGTGGGTGAGGGCGGCGACGGTGAGGAGGAGGACGAGGGCGGCGGCCAGGGCGACCGGGACGGTGGCGTGCAGCACGAGGACGGCGCCGACCAGGGCACCCGCGAACATCCAGGCGGCGGAGGCGAACCGGCGGGCGCCGGTGCGGTCGGCGGCGAGGGCGGTGATCGTCATGGTCAGCACGGTCGTCGTCAGGTCCGGCACCTTGAGCGCGCGGACCACCGCGTTCTGCAGTCCCATCGCCGCCCCCAGCACGCCGATCAGCGTGTAGCGCACCGGGTCCGCCGTATGGCCGAAGGCCGCCGCGAAGGCGGTGCACGCCGCGAGCAGCACCGACTGCGCGGCGACCGTGGCGACCAGCAGCCGCCCCCGGTGGCCGGGGCCGCGCTCGGCGAGGCGGCCGCCCGCCAGCGCCCCCGCCAGGAAGGCGGCGAGGGCCGCGAGCGAGGCCGTCGCGGACAGCCCCGGCGCCCCGGCCAGCGCGAACCCGAGGAAGACCACGTTGCCGGTCATGTTGGCGACGAAGACGTGCCCGAGCGCGAGGTAGCTCACCGCGTCGACCAGTCCGGTGACCACGGTGAGCACCAGCAGCATCGGCACCAGCGGGCCGTGCCGGGGGTCGCCGTGCCGGGGGTCGCCGTGCATCCGGGTCAGCATCGCCGCCAGCCTAACCGGCCCGACAGCCCAACCGGCCCGCCGACCTCTCGGCCCGCCGGACCGACGGACGGTCAGAGGGCGAGCGCCGGGCGATGGTGGTCCAGCCAGAGCGCCAGGTCCACGACCCGCTCCAGCCGCAGCCGGTGCCCCCACTGCAGCTGGTCGGCCGGCGTGTCCAGGCCGACCTTGATCGCCGCCTCGTCGGCGATGTCGCGCACGTGCGGAGCGTCCAGCGCCTCGCGGGCGAGCCGCTGCAGGCCGCTGTTGTAGTCGGCGTGGTGGGTCGCGGGGTAGTGGTTCTTCGGCCGCCACAGCACCGACTCCGGGGCGATGCCCTGACCGGCCACGCGCAGCAGGCTCTTCTCCCGGCCGTCGTGGTTCTTCATCGCCCACGGCGCGTTGAACGCGTACTCGACCAGCCGGTGGTCGCAGTACGGCACCCGCACCTCCAGGCCCTGGGCCATCGAGAGCCGGTCCTTGCGGTGCAGCAGCTGGCGCAGCCAGCGGGTCAGCGACAGGTGCTGCATCTCGCGCTGGCGGTGCTCGGCCGGGCTCTCGCCGTCGGTGTGCGGGACGGCGGCCAGCGAGCCGCGGTAGGTGTCGGCGCGGAACTCGGGGATCCGCAGGTGGGCGGCGAGCTCCGGGTTGATCGGCATGGCCGCGTCGTCCCCGGTGACGAGCAGCCAGGGGAAGGTCTGCGCGGCGAGGGCCTTGGGGTTGTGGAACCACGGGTAGCCGCCGAACACCTCGTCGGCAGCCTCGCCGGAGAGCGCGACCGTGGAGTGCTTGCGGATCTCGCCGAACAGCAGGTAGAGCGAGGTGTCCATGTCGCCGACGCCGATCGGCGAGTCCCGGGAGACGACGACGGCGCGGCGGTTCTCCATGTCCAGCAGGGTGCGCGGGTCGAGCACCACGGTGGAGTGGTCGCTGCCGATGAAGGCGCCGGCCTCGGCGGCGTACGGGGTGTCGTGGCCGGTGCGCAGCACGTCGCCGGTGAACTGCTCGGCCTGGTCGCTGTAGTCGACGGCGTAGGAGCGCAGCTTGGCCTGCGGGCCATCCTGGAGGCGCAGTTCGTCGGCGACCAGGGCGGTGACGATGGTGGAGTCGAGGCCGCCGGAGAGCAGGCTGCAGAGCGGGACGTCCGCCTCCAGCTGGGCCCTGGCGGCGCGGTTGACCAGCTCGGAGACCCGCTCCTTGGTGGCGTCCAGGTCCTCGGTGTGCGGGCGGGCGGTGAGTTCCCAGTAGCGGCGCTCGCGGACGCCCGAGCGGTCGAGGACCAGCAGGCCACCGGGGTGGACCTCGCGGACGCCGGACCAGACCGTGGGGCCGGTGTTGAAGAGCAGGCTGTAGGCCTCTCGCAGGCCGTCGGCGTCGACGACGGGGGCGACGCCGGGGTGGGCGAACAGCGCCTTGGGCTCGGAGCCGAAGACCAGGCCGCCGTCGGTCTCGGCCCAGTGGAGCGGCTTGACGCCGAGCCGGTCGCGCACCAGCAGCAGGCGCTGCTCGCGCTCGTCCCAGACGGCGAAGGCGTACATGCCCTCCAGCCGGTCGACCAGGGCGTCGCCCCACTCCTGGTAGGCGCGCAGCACCACCTCGGTGTCGCTGCGGGTCTCGAACCGGTGGCCCCTGGCGCGCAGCTCGGCGCGCAGTTGGTGGTGGTTGTAGACCTCGCCGCTGTAGGTGAGGACGGCGCCCGGCTCCTCGCGGCGGTCGGGCATGGGCTGGGCGCCGCCCTCGATGTCGATGACGGCCAGGCGCCGGTGGCCGAGGGCTGCGTGGCGGCCGAGCCAGACGCCGCCGGCGTCGGGGCCGCGCAGGGCCATGGTGGCGGTCATCGCCTCGATGACGGGGGCGCTTTGTCGGACGTCCTGGTGGAAGGACACCCAGCCGGTGATACCGCACATGCGCGGACACTCCTTGGACGAGCGGACGAATTGACGAACGGACGATCGGATCAGTCGGACGGGCGGGGGCGGCGGTTCCACCGATTCGTACACCTCTCCTGCGACGGCCCGCCGGGCGTCGCCGGACCCGGCCGGCGGCGCGCACGCCACCCGGCCGCCACCCGGCGCGCGCCGCCGTACGATGGGCGGCGGTCCGGCGACGGCCGGGGCGGCGGGACGGCAGAGGAGCGGAACGGGTGCTGCGCGGATTCGGCGATCTGGAGGCCGAGATCATGGACCGGCTCTGGTCCTGGGGCCGCCCGGCCACGGTCCGCGAGGTCGTCGACGACCTGCGCGAGCAGCGCCCCGTCGCGTACACCACCGTCAACACGGTCGCCGACATCCTGCACACCAAGGGCTGGCTGCGGCGCGAGAAGGTCGGCCGCGCCTGGGTGTACCGGCCGACCTGCACCCGCGAGTCCTACACCGCGCAGCTGATGCACCAGGCGCTGGAGACCACCTCCGACCGGGCCGGGGCGCTGCTGCACTTCGTCGACCGGATCAGCGGCGACGAGGCGACGGCGCTGCTCGCCGCCCTGGAGCAGGTCAAGGCCCGGGACGACGCCCGGTGACCCTGGCCCTGCTCACCCTCCACCTGCTCCTGGTCGGCGTCCTGCTCCCCCGGCGGCTGGCGGGCTCGCGGCGGCTCCAGGCCCGCCCGGTGCTCGGCACCGCCGTCTGGCTCGCGCTGATGGCCTCCTTCGGCACCGGGGTGCTGCTCGCCGCGCACCACCTGCTCGTCCCGCTCGGGCACGAGCCGGCCGGGCTGGCCGGGCTGCTGCCGCACATCGAGCCGCACCTCGGCCCGCCCGCTTCCGCCGCACCGCACGCCTCCGGCTGGTGGGTCCCGGCCGCCGCGGGCGGGGCCGTCGTGGCGGTGGCGGCGGTGCTGGCCGCCCGGGCCGCCCGGACGCGGCGGCGCCACCGGGCGGCGCTGGACCTGGTGGCCGCCCCGGATCGTCGGCGCCGGCTGCTGGTCCTGGACGACGCGCGGCCCGCCGTCTACTGCCTGCCCGGCCGCCGGGCCCGGGTGGTGGTCACCCGCGGCGCCCTGGACCTGCTGGACGAGCCCCGGCTCGCCGCGGCCGTCGCCCACGAGCACGGTCATCTGAGGGGGCGCCACCACCTGGTGCTGCTCGCGGTGGACACCTTCGCGCTGCTCGTCGGCCGCCGGCTGCCGCTGGCCGGCCTCGGGCGGGCGGAGGTGGCGCTGCTGCTGGAGATGGCGGCCGACGACGCCGCGCTCGCCCGGGTGACCCGCGCCGATCTGGCGGGCGCCCTGTACGCGCTGGCCACCGCCGCGCCCGGCGCCGGGCCGGGCACGCTCGCCGCCGCGTCCACCGGCGTGCTCGCCCGCGTCCAGCGCCTCGCCCGCACCCCCGCGCCGCCGGCCCGCGCCTACCGCCTGGCCGCCGTCGCCACCCCGCTCCTCCCCTACCTCCTCGCCTGCGCCCCGCACCCGTAGCACCCCGCCCCGCCGCCCACTCCCCCGTCCGCCACCTGCCGGAGCCCGGATGCGCCTGCTGATCACCTCGGACACCCATGTGCCGCCGCGCGCCCGGCGGTTGCCCGCACCACTGCTCGCCGCCGTGGACGAGGCCGACGTGGTGTTCCACGCCGGCGACTGGGTCGACACCGCCACCCTCGACCTGCTGCTGGCGCGGTCCGCGCGGCTGGTCGCCGTCCACGGCAACAACGACGGGCCCGGGCTGCGCGAGCGCCTCCCCGAGGTCGCGCGGGCGGAACTCCAGGGCCTGCGCTTCGCCGTGGTGCACGAGACCGGCCCGGCGCGGGGCCGCGAACAGCGCTGCGAGGCACGCTTCCCCGACACCGACGTGCTGGTCTTCGGCCACAGCCACATCCCCTGGGACAGCACCGCGCCCGGCGGCCTGCGCCTGCTCAACCCCGGCTCGCCCACGGACCGCCGCCGCCGGCCCTTCGCCACCTACCTGACCGCCCGGGTGGACGACGGCCGCCTCGCCGACGTCCACCTCCACCGGCTGCCGCCCCGCTCCTGACCGGCGCCGCGCATCCGCCCGTCCGCGTATCCGCCCGGCCGGGCTTGCCGGATCGCCGCCCGGCGTGATCGGATCGCAGGGCATCGCGTGCCGGTGGCGGACCGCGCCAGGCATGGAGGTGCGGAACCCGAAAGGGACGGCCGGTCATGGCTTCCCACGACGGCGACCGCGCGGTCGCCCTCAGCATCCAACTCTCCCGGGTCCACCGGGACCTGCGCCGCCGGATCGACGGACTGCGGTCCGCTCCCGGCCCCCACCGGCCGGACGACGAGACGCTCGCCGTCCACTGCCTGGCCTTCTGCCAGGCCCTGACCGACCACCACCAGGGCGAGGACGAGGGGCTGTTCGCCCAACTGGTGCGCGAACGCCCCGCGCTCGCGCCGACGGTCGCCAAGCTCGTCGAGGACCACGGGCTGATCTCCTCGATCCTGGCCCGGGTGCGCGAACTCGCCCTCGGAGCCGACGGATCACCCGGTGCCGAGCACGATCCCGTCCGGCAAGAACTCGTCCGACGGGAGCTGGACGGCCTCGCGGCGATCATGGACTCCCACTTCCGCTACGAGGAACGGGTGCTCGGCGAGGCGCTGGACGCGACGACACCGGCCGACGACTGGCCCAGCAGGGTCTTCCATCCGTTTACCTAACCATCTTTGACGTGTTTAATGGTTAGCGCGAGCAGGCCGACCCCACGGAGGACCTTCATGCCCCGCATCCCCCGACCGATCCCGGACACCGCCGGGGAGCGGGCCGAGCCGGTGCGGGGCCGCGGCCACCCGACCGAGGAGTCGCTGGACGCGGCCCGCCCGGCCGCGGTCACCGGCACCGGCGCCGACCCGGACTTCCCCGCGGCGGACCTGGCGGTGAACCGGTGAACCGGGGACTGGACTGGCGCGAGGACGCCGCCGTCGAGCTGCGGCCCGGCTACGCCCTGCTGGACGGCGAGGGCACGGCCCGTACGCACCTCACGGGCGTCCGGCTGGCGATCGAGGGCGGCTTCGTGCACGTCGCCGTCCCGGGCGCGGCCACCGTCCAGGTGGTCTCCGCCCCGGCGGTCGCCCGCCTCGACTACCCGGCCCCCGGTCCCGCCGAGTAGCGCCCGCCCGCGTGGGTAGCCGCGCGGCATGGACGTGACGCACCTGACCCGGCCACGCGCCGGAGAACCCACCCGTACACCCGGGGGCGGGGCGCCGGACCGCCGGTGGCTCGGGATCTACCTCAACGACCACCTGGCGGGCGCGACGGCGGGGCTGGCCCTGTGCCGCCGGGCCGCCCGGGCCCACCGGGGGGACCCGCTCGGCCCGGTCCTGCACCGGCTGTCCCTGGAGATCGCCGAGGACCGCCGTTCTCTGCTCGCCCTGATCCGCCGCCTCGGCCTGCCGGTGCAGCGGCACAAGGCCACCATGGCCTGGCTGGGCGAGAAGGCCGGCCGCCTCAAGCTCAACGGCCGTCTCCTGCGCCGCTCGCCACTGAGCGACGTCCTGGAGCTGGAGGCCCTCGGCCTGGGAATCCAGGGCAAAACCATGCTCTGGCGCACCCTGCTGCGAATCACCGACCACCACCCCACCCCCCTCGACCCCGACCACCTCCACCACCTCACCGAGCGCGCGACCCGCCAGTCCGACGAGGTCGACGCCCTGCGCGGCACCGCCGCCCTCGCGGTCCTCTCCTGAACCCTGGACCCTGACCGGGGACCCCTCGGGCCGCTGACCCCGAGCGCCTTCGGGACGGCCCCGCGGGTCAGGGGCGGACGGCGCCCACGTAGGGCATGGCGTCGATCGGGAGGATCTCGACGTTCTTGCCGGTGCGCGGGGCGTGGATCATCTTTCCGTCGCCGATGTAGAGACCGACGTGGTGCAGGTCGGCGTAGAAGAAGACCAGGTCGCCGGGCTGGAGGTCGGTACGGGCGATGCGGGCGCCGGCCTTCCACTGGTCCTGGGAGACGCGCGGGAGCTTCACTCCGGCGGCCCGGTAGGCGGCGCCGGTGAGGCCGGAGCAGTCGTAGCCGGAGGGGCCGGTGGCGCCCCAGACGTAGGGCTTGCCGAGCTGGGCGTAGGCGAACTGGACGATGGTGGCAGCCCGGCCGGTGGCGGGGCCGGTGAAGGCGGGGCGCTCGGCGGCGGAGCGGGAGGCGCGGGTGGCGGCGGCCTCCTGGGCGTTGACCTTGGCGCGGTCGGCGGCGCTCAGCTTGTTGAGCAGCGCCTGCGCCTTGGCCAGCTTGTCCTGGACCGCCTTCTTCTCCGCCGCCAGCGCGGCGCCGGCCTCGTCGAGCCGGGCGAGGGTGGCGGTGGCCTCGGCGCGGTCCTGGTCGAGGCGGCGCTGCTCGTCGAGGGCCCGGCGCAGCAGCGCCGCCTGGGCGTCGACGACCTGGTTCTGCGCACCGGCCCGGGCCAGGTAACTGCCCGGGTCGGAGTCGAGCATCAGCTGGACGGACGGGTCGATGCCGCCGTTGCGGTACTGCTCGGCCGCGATGCCGCCGAGCCGGGTGCGAAGTTCGTTCATCGCCTCCTGGCCGCGGGCCACCTTCTCCTGGATGCGGTTGGCCTCGCCCTGGAGGGTCTGCTGCTTCTCCTGGAAGCCGTTGTAGCGCTCGATCGACTGCTCGGCCTCCTCGTTGAGCTGGTCGACCTGCTCCTTGACGGAGGCCAGGCTCGGCGCGGGCTCGGCCTGCGCCGGTCCTGCGGCGAGGACGGCGCCGCCCGCCATCGCGGTGGTGACGACCGCCAGGCGGGCCCGGCCGGGCGGGCTGGGCTTGCGGCGTTTTCCCATGGCGGCTGACTCCTCGGAGGCGGGGGAGGGCGAGGGCGGGCGAACACGGACAGGGGGTGCTCCGGGGAGAGCCGCCCCGCCGTCCGCGTTCTTCTAAGTAAGTTAATAGATGACGGCCGCCGTTCCGCAAGCCGCCCACCGCGCGCCGCCCACCGCACACCGTTGCTGCAACAGAGTGCAAAGCGAGGGCAAGGTCACACCGTCCGCCTCTCCTGCGCCCCCGTTCACTGGCGCTACCCTGCGGGGCATGACGGTCCCGCCCGAAGGGCTTCCCCTGGCCGCCGAGTTCCCGGCCGCCCACCGCGAGCAGTGGCAGACCCTCGTCGAGGGTGTGCTGCGCAAGTCGGGGGCGCAGCCCGAGGACGGCGCAGCGGCCGAACGCGCGCTCAGCACCGCACTCCAGGACGGGCTGCGCGCCCGCCCGCTGTACACCGCCGAGGACGCCCCGGCCGACCCGGGCCTCCCCGGCTTCCCGCCGTTCGTCCGCGGCGCCCGTCCGCAGGGCGCCTCGGTCGCGGGCTGGGACGTCCGCCAGCGGCACGGCGACCCCGACCCGCGCCGCACCAACGAGGCGGTGCTGGCCGACCTGGAGCACGGCGGCGGCTCGCTCTGGCTGGAGCTGGGCGGCGAGGGCCTGCCGGTCACCGCCCTGGGCGAGGCGCTCACCGGCGTCTACCTGGACCTGGCCGGGGTGGTGCTCGACGCGGGCGCCGAATTCCCCGAGGCCGCCGCCCGGTTGTTCAAGCTCTACCAGGAGCGCGAGGTCTCCCCCGGCTCCGCCTCCGGCACCCTGGGCGCCGACCCGCTGGGCCTCCAGGCCCGCACCGGCGACGCCGCGCGCACCACGGCGCTGCTCACCGAGGCCGCCGCGCTCGCGGCCCGCTGCGCCGAGGACTTCCCGGGCCTGCGCGCGGTGGCCGTCGACGCGCTGCCGTACCACGAAGCGGGCGGCTCGCCCGCGCAGGAGCTGGGCGCCTCGCTGGCCGCCGGCGTCGCCTACCTGCGCGCGCTGACCGGGGCCGGGCTGTCGGTGGACGCCGCGCTCGGCCAGTTGGAGTTCCGCTACGCCGCGGACGCCGACCAGTTCCTGACGATCGCCAAGTTCCGTGCCGCGCGCCGCCTGTGGGCCCGGGTGGCCGAGGCCTGCGGCGCCTCCCCGGCCGCCTCGGCGCAGCGCCAGCACGCCGTCACCTCCGCGGTGATGATGACCGCCCGCGACCCGTGGGTGAACATGCTCCGCACCACGATCGCCTGCCTGGCCGCCGGGGTCGGCGGCGCCGACGCGGTGACCGTGCTGCCGTTCGACGCCGCGCTCGGCCTGCCGGACGCCTTCGCCCGCCGGATCGCCCGCAACACCCAGGCGATCCTGCTGGAGGAGTCCCACCTGGCCCGGGTGGTCGACCCGGCCGGCGGCTCCTGGTACGTGGAGCGGCTGACCGACGAGCTGGCGCACGCCGCCTGGGCGTGGTTCCAGGAGATCGAGGGGGCCGGCGGACTGGCCGCCGCGCTGGAGTCGGGCCTGGTCGGCGAGCGGATCGCGGCCACCTGGGCGGAGCGCTCGGTGCGGCTCGCCAAGCGGCGCGAACCGGTCACCGGCGTCAGCGAGTTCCCGAACCTGGGCGAGCAGGCGCTGGTCCGCGAGCCGGCCCCGGCCGGCCCCGGCGGCGGGCTGCCGAAGGTGCGCCGCGCCGAGGCCTTCGAGGCGCTGCGCGACCGCTCGGACGCGCGCCTGGCGGCCACCGGCGCGCGGCCGGCGCTGTTCCTGGCGTCGATCGGCACCGCCGCCGCGCACACCGCGCGCACCACCTTCGCCGCCAACCTGTTCCAGGCCGGCGGGATCGCCACCACCGCGCACGAGGGCACCGAACCGGCGGCGTTCGCCGAGGCGTTCGCGGCGAGCGGCGCCGAGGTGGCCTGCCTCTGCTCCAGCGACGCCCTGTACGAGGAGCACGCCGAGGCGGTCGCCGCCGCGCTCGGGGCGGCCGGCGCGCGCCGGGTGCTGCTGGCCGGCCGGCCGGGCGCGACGCCGCCGGCCGGTGTGGACGGGTTCGTCTTCGCCGGCGGCGACGCGGTCGCCGTCCTGACCTCCCTGCTCGACCAGTTGGACCAGCCGGACCAGCCGGTCCGGCCCGACGAGACCGACGAGACCAACCGGCCCGACGAGACCGGCCAGACCGACCAGACCGGAGTCGCCCGATGATCCCCGACTTCACCACGATCGGTCTGGACGCCGACGGCGCGGCCGCCCCGGCGGGCGTCACCGACGGCCAGTGGCGCGCCGCCTGGCGCCAGGCCACCGGCAAGGACGTCGACGAGCAGCTCTGGGACACCCCCGAGGGCATCGGCGTCAAACCGCTGTACACCGCCGGGGACCTCGCCGGCCTGGACTTCCTGGGCACCTACCCAGGCATCGCCCCCTACCTGCGCGGCCCGTACCCGACGATGTACGTCAACCAGCCGTGGACGGTGCGCCAGTACGCGGGCTTCTCCACCGCCGAGGAGTCCAACGCCTTCTACCGCCGCAACCTGGCGGCCGGTCAGAAGGGCCTGTCGGTCGCCTTCGACCTGCCGACCCACCGCGGCTACGACAGCGACCACCCGCGCGTCACCGGCGACGTCGGCATGGCGGGCGTGGCCATCGACTCGATCTACGACATGCGCCAGCTGTTCGACGGCATCCCGCTGGACCGGATGTCGGTGTCGATGACGATGAACGGCGCGGTGCTGCCCGTCCTCGCGCTGTACATCGTGGCGGCCGAGGAGCAGGGCGTGCCGCCCGAGAAGCTGGCCGGGACCATCCAGAACGACATCCTCAAGGAGTTCATGGTCCGCAACACGTACATCTACCCGCCGCAGCCGTCGATGCGGATCATCTCGGACATCTTCGCGTACACCTCGCAGAAGATGCCCCGGTACAACTCGATCTCCATCTCCGGCTACCACATCCAGGAGGCCGGGGCCACCGCGGACCTGGAGCTGGCCTACACCCTGGCCGACGGCGTGGAGTACCTGCGGGCCGGGCTGGACGTCGGGCTGGACGTGGACGCCTTCGCGCCGCGCCTGTCGTTCTTCTGGGCGATCGGCATGAACTTCTTCATGGAGGTCGCCAAGCTGCGCGCGGCCCGGCTGCTGTGGGCCAAGCTGGTCAAGCAGTTCGACCCGAAGAACGCCAAGTCGCTGTCGCTTCGCACCCATTCCCAGACCTCCGGCTGGTCGCTCACCGCACAGGACGTCTTCAACAACGTCACCCGCACCTGCGTGGAGGCGATGGCCGCCACCCAGGGCCACACCCAGTCGCTGCACACCAACGCGCTGGACGAGGCGCTGGCGCTGCCGACCGACTTCTCCGCCCGGATCGCCCGCAACACCCAGTTGCTGCTCCAGCAGGAGTCCGGCACCTGCCGGGTCATCGACCCGTGGGGCGGCTCGGCGTACGTCGAGAAGCTGACCAACGACCTGGCGAACCGCGCCTGGCAGCACATCCAGGAGGTCGAGGCGGCCGGCGGCATGGCCAAGGCCATCGACGCGGGCATCCCCAAGCTGCGCGTCGAGGAGGCCGCCGCCCGCACCCAGGCGCGGATCGACTCCGGCCGCCAGCCGGTGATCGGCGTCAACAAGTACCGGGTGGAGAGCGACGAGCAGATCGAGGTCCTCAAGGTCGACAACTCCTCGGTGCGCGCCCGCCAGATCGAGAAGCTGCGCCGGCTGCGCGAGGAGCGCGACGAGGCCGCCACCCGCTCGGCGCTGGAGGCGCTGACCCGGGCCGCCGGGGCCGGGCCCTCGCGCGGCGGTTCGCTGGACGGCAACCTGCTGCACCTGGCGGTGAACGCGGCCCGCGCCAAGGCCACCGTCGGCGAGATCTCCGACGCCCTGGAGAAGGTGTACGGCCGCCACTCCGGCCAGATCCGTACCATCTCGGGTGTGTACCGAGACGAAGCGGGCCCCTCGGCCCCCCTCCAGCGCACCCGGGACCTGGTCGAGCGGTTCGAGCAGGCCGAGGGCCGCCGTCCGCGCATCCTGGTCGCCAAGATGGGCCAGGACGGCCACGACCGCGGCCAGAAGGTGATCGCCACCGCCTTCGCCGACCTGGGCTTCACGGTGGACGTCGGCCCGCTGTTCCAGACCCCGGCCGAGGTGGCGCGCCAGGCCGTCGAGGCGGACGTGCACATCGTCGGCGTCTCCTCGCTGGCCGCCGGCCACCTCACCCTGGTGCCCGCGCTGCGCGCCGAACTGGCCGAGGCGGGCCGGGAGGACATCACCATCGTGGTCGGCGGGGTGATCCCCCCGCAGGACTTCGACGCGCTGTACGAGGCGGGCGCCGCGGCGGTCTTCCCGCCCGGCACGGTGATCCCGGAGGCCGCCTACGACCTGCTGAAGTCGCTCGCCGCCGATCTCGGCCACGAGCTCTGAGGCGCTGAGCGGATGGCGCCCCGGACGATCGACCTCGACAGCTACGCGACGGGCGTGCGGGAGGGCTCGCGCGCGTACATCGCGCGGGCCATCACCCTCGTGGAGTCCATCCGGCCGGACCACCGCGCGCTGGCGCAGCAGTTGCTGACGCGGCTGCTGCCGCACGCGGGCGGGGCGGTGCGGGTGGGCATCACGGGGGTGCCCGGTGTCGGCAAGTCGACTTTCATCGACGCCTTCGGCACCATGCTCACCGGGCTCGGGCACAAGGTCGCGGTGCTGGCCGTCGACCCGACGTCCAGCCGCACCGGCGGTTCGATCCTGGGCGACAAGACCCGGATGGAGCGCCTCGCGGTCGACCCGAACGCGTTCGTGCGCCCCTCCCCCACCTCCGGCACGCTCGGCGGGGTGGCCAAGGCCACCCGGGAGTCGATGCTGGTGATGGAGGCCGCCGGCTACGACGTGGTGCTGGTGGAGACGGTGGGTGTCGGTCAGTCGGAGACCACGGTGGCCGGCATGGTGGACTCCTTCCTGCTGCTGTCGCTGGCCCGCACCGGCGACCAGCTGCAGGGCATCAAGAAGGGCGTGCTGGAGCTCGCCGACGTCATCGCGGTCAACAAGGCGGACGGCCCGCACGAGACCGACGCCAAGGCCGCCGCCCGGGAGCTCGCGGGCGCGCTGCGGCTGCTCCAGGCCCCGGACGCGCCGTGGACGCCGCCGGTGCTGACCTGCTCGGGGCGCGACGGCGGCGGTCTGGACACCGTCTGGGAGCGGCTCCAGCAGCACCGCAAGGTGCTCGACGCGACCGGCGCGCTGGCCGCCAAGCGTCGCGACCAGCAGGTGGAGTGGACCTGGGCGATGGTGCACGACCAGCTGCTCGCCCGCCTCCACGCCCACCCCGAGGTGGGGCGGCTGGTCCCGGAGCTGGAGCGCCGGGTGCGCGACGGCGAGCTGACCGCGACGCTCGCGGCGGACCGCATCCTGGACGCCTTCGGCCTGCCGTAGGGCGGCCTGGCCCCGGAGGATCCGAACGGACGAGAGGGCCCCCGGCCGGTGCACACCGGCCGGGGGCCCTCCGCTACCTGCCCTGCCCTGGGTCAGGTGTGTGCGGGCGCTTCACCCCGGGGAGGGGTCAGGCGCTCTTGGCCGCCGCGAAGCGGGTCGAGACGTCCTGCCAGTTGACGACGTCCCACAGGCGGGTGACGTAGTCCGGGCGGACGTTGCGGTACTGCAGGTAGTAGGCGTGCTCCCAGGCGTCGAAGGCGAGCAGCGGGGTGGTGCCCTGGCCGACGTTGCCGTGGTGGTCGTAGACCTGCTCGACGATCAGGCGCTTGGCGAGCGGCTCCCAGGAGAGGATGCCCCAGCCCGAGCCCTGGACGCCGGTGGTGGCGTTGGTGAGCTGCTTCTTGAAGGCCTCGAAGCTGCCGAAGTGCTCGGTGATGGCGTCGGCGAGCTCGCCCTCGGGGCGGTCGCCGCCCTCCGGGGAGAGGTTCTGCCAGAACAGCGAGTGCAGCACGTGGCCGGAGAGGTGGAAGGCGAAGGTCTTCTGCAGGCCGACCAGACCGCCGAACTGCTCCTTGTCACGCGCCTCGGCCAGCTGCTCCAGGGTGTCGTTGGCGCCCTTGACGTACGCGGCGTGGTGCTTGGAGTGGTGCAGCTCCAGGATTTCCGCGGACATCGCGCGCTCCAGCGCGGAGTAGTCGTACGGCAGGTCGGGAAGCGAGTAGGTGCCCATCAGGACACGGCCCCTTTCGGCGAGTTCAAACGATGACGATCGTGCCGGGTCAACACTATTGCGTATCAGTTGCAAGAACGCACAAGGGGCTCCTGCATATTCCTCATGCCGTGTCGGGCACAATGGTCAGCGACCTTTGTAAGCACCGACCATGGTGATTGACCATAACCGACACGCCGGTGGTGCCAGGCGTTGACCGAGCGGCGCCGCGCCTCCGGCCGGGAACGCGGCGCCGCCGCCGCCGCTGCGGCTGCGGCTGCGCACGGACTAACGGGGCGATGGCCGCGGCCGTCGGGGACCTGCCGGTGTGCGCGGGCGCGGCACCGGCTCCGGCGGACCTGTCGGTGGACCCGTCCGCGCTGCTGGAGTTCGCGGCGCTCACCCCGCACGCGGCGGTCCGGGCGGCCTGAGGCGCAGCGGCCACCCGACCATATCGGGACAAAAGCCCCGATCGACGGGCTCCTGACAACATTTCGGTTGCGGCGGGAGAATTCCTCGATCTTCGATCTTCCCAACCCACTGTGACGTGTGCCATTTTACATGTCACACATCGAGAGCCGCGTCCCCCATGCCGCGGCCCGAACGGCCCCGGAGGCCCCCACAGATGCGTTCCTCCTGGATATCGACGGCCAACGCGCGCAGGCTCCCTGCGCTCGGCGCCGCCTTCTTCATCGCACTCGGCCTGTTCACCCCGCAGAGCCAGGCCGCCCCCGTCGGCGCCACGGCCCCGGCGGGCAACAGCGCCGCCTCGTCGACGCCGCGCTCCATCCCGGTGCCCAAGTCTCCCGACGCCAAGAGCACCAGCCCCTTCAAGCTGTCCGCCCAGGACAGCATCGAGGAGTCGGCCCCGCCGGCCGCCCCGGCCACCCAGCCGGCCAAGGCCGCCAAGGGCTACTCGGCCGCCGCCGCGGAGCCGTGCCCCGACCTCTCCGGAGTGCTCAACGCCACGGGCAGCGCGTTGGTCCAGCAGCTCAAGGCGCTGCCGCGGGTCGACTGCACCTACCCGCTGTTCAACCTCACCGGGGACAGCGTCAAGGCCTTCCGCGAGGCCAACATGGTGACCGTCGCCAACGCCCTGCGCGACGCCTCCGCCACCTACCCGGGTGACAACAGCACCAACATCGGGCAGCTGGTCCTGTTCCTGCGCGCCGGCTACTACGTGCAGTGGAAGTACCCGGCCCTCGTCGGCGCCTACGGCCCGACGCTGAAGGGCGCGACCGGCGGCGCGCTGGACGCCTTCTTCGCCTCCGCACACGGCAAGGACGCCACCGACGCCAACGGCGCGCTCCTCGTCGAGCTCGTCAAGGTGATCGGCCAGAGCGACACCCTCGGCCGCAACGCCGGCGTGTTCAAGTGGCTGCTCGGCAACTACAACGGCACCTGGCCCGCCCAGATGACCAACACCGTGGCGGAGTTCGACTGGGTCCTCAAGGACGCCTTCGAGTCCGAGACCGACGCCGCGGGCTGGAAGGCCGCCCTCAAGGCCGACCCCTCCCTCCTCAACACCTGGTCCGGCTTCATCACCCGCAACGACTCGCAGCTGAACCGCTGGGACGTCGTCAGCAACATCGGCCGCTACCTGGGCTACGGCCTGAAGGTCGACGAGCTCAAGGGCCAGCTGCGGCCGATCATGAAGGACCTGATCAACCGCTACCCGAATGTCGGCCCCACCGCCCCGATCACCATGAACCTGGGCTGGGCCACCCGTCAGTTCGACAAGGGCCACTGCGCGGACTACGGCATCTGTGACCTGAACACCCGCCTGATGCCGGTGATCCTGCCGATCCAGCGCGTCTGCAACGACGGCCTGAAGATCAAGGCCCAGGACATGTCCCCGGGCCAGCTGGACTCCACCTGCACCAGCCTGATCAACCAGGACGCCTACTTCCACAAGATCATCGGTGACAAGGGCGCCATCCCCGGCGACGTGAACACCAACCTGGAGGTCGTCGCCTTCGACGACTACGACCAGTACTCGCTGTACGCCTGGGCCTTCTACGACATCGACGTCGACAACGGCGGCATGTACGAGGAGGGCAACCCGGCCGTGGCCGGCAACCAGGCCCGCTTCATCGCGCACGAGGCGTCCTGGCTGCGGCCGTCGTTCTCGATCTGGAACCTCAACCACGAGTACACCCACTACCTCGACGGCCGCTACAACATGGCCGGCGACTTCGAGGCCAGCCAGACCACCCCGACCATCTGGTGGGTCGAGGGCATCGCGGAGAACATCTCCTACGGCTACCGGGGCGAGCGCAACGCCGACGCGATCGCCGAGGCCGGCAAGAAGACCTACAAGCTCAGCGAGCTGTTCGACACCGTCTACGGCCAGACCGCCGACGCCGACGAGAACTCCAACCGCGTCTACCGCTGGGGCTGGCTCGCCGTGCGCTACATGCTCCAGGAGCACCGCTCCGACCTGGACGCCGTGCTCACCAAGTACCGCGCCGGTGACTGGAACGGCGCCCGCACCGTCCTGAAGCAGGACATCGGCACCCGCTACGACGCCGGCTTCGAGGCCTGGCTGACCAAGTGCGCGAGCAACGACTGCGGTCCGCTCCCGGAGGCCCCCACCGGCCCGGTCACCCCGACCACCCCGCTCTGCACCATCGCCGACACCCGTCAGTTCGACAACAACTGCCGCCGTGACAACCTGGCCGCCACCACCGGCAACTACAGCTACCACTTCATCAACCTGCCGGCCGGCGTCCAGAAGCTGACCATCACCAGCAGCGGCGGCACCGGCAACGCCGACCTCCTCTACGGCGGCTCCAACTGGGCCACCACGGGCAACGCCCTGGCCAAGTCCACCAACGCCGGCAACGGCGAGACGCTGACCATCACCAACCCGCCCGCCGGGTGGGCCTTCTTCAGCCTCGCCGCCCAGCAGGACTTCGCGGGCGTCACCCTCTCCGTGCAGTACCAGTAACAGAATCCGCACACGAAGGGCCCCGCCGGGTAACCGGCGGGGCCCTTTTCGCACCATTCGGGACCGGATCGGTCCGCGGCTGACAACGTTTCGGTTTCGGCGGACGGCAATCCCGTCCAATCCCTTCCGGCGCCATGCGACATGTGCCATTTTACATGTCACACAATGATCGCCTCGTGCCCCACACGAGGCCCAACTGCCCCGGAGGCCCCCACAGATGATCCGGATCTCCAAGGCCAACGCGCTCAGAGTGCCCGCACTCGGCGCCGCCTTCTTCATCGCGCTCGGCCTGTTAACCCCGCCGAGCCAGGCCGCCCCGGCCGACACCACCCCGACCGGCTCCGCCGTGGTCCCCCTCGACGCCGCGTCCGCCGCCACCACCCCGCGGGGCATCCCGTTCCCGAAGTCGCCCGACTCCAGGAACTACGACCCCTACCGCAGCCCCGCCCAGGACTCCGGCGCGCAGAGTGCCCCGCAGAGTGCCCCGCAGGCCGCCCCGGCTCCCGAGGCCGGCGTGGCGGCCAAGTCCGCGGCCTCCCCCTGGGATCCCTGTCCGCCGGACCTCTCCGCAGTGATCAGCGCCACGGGCAGCGCGCTGGTCCAGGAGCTCAAGGGCCTGCCGCGGCCGGACTGCGCCTGGAAGCTCTTCGACCTCAACGCCACCACCTCCGCGGCCGCCTTCAACGAGTCCAAGATGGTGACCGTCGCCAACGCGCTGCGCGACACCGCCGTCAACTACCCCGGCGACAACAGCACCGCCGTCGGCCAGCTGGTCGCGTACCTGCGTGCCGGTTACTACAAGCAGGAGCAGTACCCGGCCGCCGTCAGCGCCTACGGCCCGGCGGTCGACCAGGCGGCCGTCGGCGCGCTGGACGTCTTCTTCGCCGAAGCCCACAGCAAGGACGTCACCGCCGCCAACGGCGAGATCCTCGCCGAGGTCCTCAAGGTGGTCGGGCAGTCGAACTCGGCCGGCCGGTACCTCCCCCGGGTCAAGTGGCTGCTGGACAACTACAAGGGCACCTGGCCCAAGCCGATGGCCAACAGCGTCGACCAGCTCGACTGGGTCGTCAAGGACGCGTTCGAGGACAAGAACGACGCCACCGGCTGGAAGGCCGCCGTCAAGGCCGACCCCGGCACCCTCGACACCTGGTACGGCTTCATCACCCGCAACGAGCGCCAGCTGAACCGCTGGGACCCGGTCAGCAACGTCGGCCGCCACCTCGGGTACTTCCTCGGCCTGCCCGAGTTCAAGGACCGCACCAAGCCGATCCTGAAGAACCTGATCCACCGCTACCCCAACACCGGCCCGACCGCCGCGCTCACCATGGGCCTGGGCTGGGCCACCCGCGAGTTCGACAAGGGCAACTGCGCCACCTACGACATCTGCGACCTGGCCACCCGCCTCATGCCGGTGATCCTGCCGACGCAGCACGTGTGCTCCCCGAACCTGAAGATCCGGGCGCAGGACATGTCCCCCGCTCAGCTGGACGCCACCTGCGAGAACCTGGCCAACCAGGACGCCTACTTCCACAAGATCATCGGTGACAAGGGCGCCGTCCCCGGCGACGTGAACACCAACCTGGAGGTCGTCGCCTTCGAGAACAGCGACGAGTACGGCTGGTACGCCTGGGCCTTCTACGACATCGACGTCGACAACGGCGGCATGTACGAGGAGGGCAACCCGGCCGTGCCCGGCAACCAGGCCCGCTTCATCGCGCACGAGGCCTCCTGGATGCAGCCGGACTTCGACATCTGGAACCTCAACCACGAGTACACCCACTACCTCGACGGCCGCTACAACATGGCCGGCGACTTCGATGCCAGCCAGCTCACCCCGACCATCTGGTGGGTCGAGGGCATCGCCGAGAACATCTCCTTCGGCTACCGGGGCGAGCGCAACGAGAACGCGATCACCGCGGCCCGCGACAAGACCTACAAGCTCAGCCAGCTGTTCGACACCGTCTACGACCACACCGCCAACGCCGACATCAACTCCGCCCGCGTCTACCGCTGGGGCTGGCTGGCCGTGCGCTACATGCTCCAGGAGCACCGCGCCGACATCGACGCCGTGCTCGCCAAGTACCGCGCCGGCGACTGGAACGGCGCCCGCACCTTCCTGAAGCAGACCATCGGCACCCGCTACGACGCCGGTTTCGACGCCTGGCTGGACGCCTGCGCGAGCAACGACTGCGGCCCGCTGCCGGACGCGCCGACCGGCCCGGTCACCCCGACCGTCCCGGTCTGCACCATCGCCGACCCGCGCCAGTTCGACAACAACTGCCGCCGCGACAACCTGACCGCCGCCACCGGCAACCTCAGCTACCACTTCATCAACCTGCCGGCCGGCGTCCAGAAGCTGACCATCACCAGCAGCGGCGGCACCGGCAACGCCGACCTCTACTACGGAACCAACTGGGCCACCACCACCAACTACTCCGCCAAGTCCACCAACACCGGCAACGGCGAGACGCTGACCATCACCAACCCGCCCGCCGGGTGGGTCTACTTCAGCCTCGCCGCCCAGCAGGACTTCGCGGGCGTCACCGTCACCACGCAGTACCAGTAGCACCGGGCAACGCAACTAGCACCGAGTGCTAGACCTAGCACCACCCGGAACAACCGGCGCCGGGCAGCACGGACCGGAACCGCACCATGAACGAGGGCCCCGCCGTTGTGCGTACGGCGGGGCCCTGCACCGTGCCGGCGGAACCGCGCGGCGGGGCCGGCGCGTCCCCGGCAGGACGGATGATCACCGGAGCGGGGGGGCGGGCCATGGCGGCGGCGGACGGGCGGGAGCGCGGCGGGGGCAGGGGCGCCGGTCCTGGGTGGTTCCTGACCGGCCCGCTGCTGACGGCGGCCGGCGCCGTCGTCGGCACCGGGCTCGCCGCCTCGGTGTGGAACGAGCGGTGCCCGTCCGGGGTCGAACCGCCGCACCGCGTCGCCCTCGCCGTGATCACCATGCCGGCGGTCTGGTTCACGATGACCGTGACGCTGGCGCTCCTCCAGGTGCCGCTGCGCCGGGCGCCGGCCGGTGTGCGCTGGTGCTTCCTCGGCGGCATGGCGGTCCTGCTCACGGCGCTCTACGTGATCGGCATGGGCCGCCCGCCGTCGGTGCCGCCGGACGACTGCCACGAATCCTGGCCCCTCTTCCCGTTCGCCGGCTGACGCACGCGCCTACAGCTCCTCCTCCGGGGCGAGGCGGTGGACGCCGGGGAGGTGGGAGTCGAGTTCGCCCGGTTCGAAGCGGCACATGCCGACCGCGTGCCAGAACTCGCCGGCCACGTCCCCCTCGCACTTGTAGGCACCGGAGGGCAGCAGGGCCGCCCAGCCGTCGGGGGCGCCGAGGAGGGTGGCGAGGGCGGTGGGGCGGCCGTCGGCGGGGACCCGCCAGAGGCGGACGGTGCCGTCCTCGCCGCCGCTGGCGAGCAGTGAGCCGTCCGGGCTGAAGGTGACGGCCAGGATCCGGCCGGTGTGGCCGCGCAGCCCGGCCAGTTCGGTACCGCTGAGCGGGTCCCAGATCCGCACCACCCGGTCGTCACCGGCGGTGGCGAGCAGCGGGCGGTGCGGGTGGGCGGCGGCGGTCCACAGCCGGCCGATGTGGCTGGTGAGGCGGTGGCGCACGGCGCGGTCGACCCAGATCAGGGCGGTGCCGTCCCAGGAGACGCTGGCCAGCCAGGCGCTGTCGCGGGCGGGCGCGACGGCGTACACCCGGTCGGTGTGGCCGCCGAGTTCGGCCTCGACCCGTCCGGTGGCGATGTCGGAGATCCGTACCGTGGCGTCGTCGCAGCCGGTGAGCAGCTGCCGTCCGTCGGGGCTGAAGGCGATGGAGCGGACCCGGCCGCGGTGCTCGCGCAGCGTGATGAGGTGGGCGCCGGTGCGGCGGTACCAGATGCGGACGGTGTCGTCGTCGTTGGCGGTGGCGACCAGGGTGCCGTCGGCGCTGAACGCCTCCGCCCAGACGTGCTCGGTCTCGACGTCCATCTCGCGCAGGTACTCGCCGGTGCGGGCGTTCCACAGGCACAGGTCGCCGTCGTTGGTGGCGGTGGCGAGCACGGCCTCCTCGGGGCTGAACACGGCGGAGACCAGCCGGCTGCTGCGGCCGGAGAGTTCGCGCAGCCGGCAGCCGGTGGACGGGTCCCAGACCCGGATCGCGCCGTCGTTGCCGCCGGCCGCGAGCAGGGTGCCGTCGCCGCTGAAGGTGAGCGAGCCGATCCGCCGGCCGTGGCCGCGCAGCAGTTGGCGGCTGCGGCCGCTGGCCGGGTCCCAGAGCCGGACGCGGCCGTCGTTGCCGCCGGTGACGAGCAGCGGGTCGTTCTCCGCGCCGCCGCGTCCCGACCCCGGGCGGAAGCGGCAGGCCCAGACCGAGCCGCGGTGCTCGGGGGGCTGGCGGCGCAGCGGCACCACTTCGCGTCCGCCGGCCGCGCCGACGACGCCCGCGCCCTCGGCGGCGCCGACCCGCCAGACCCGCACGCCGCCGTCGCTGTCGCTGGCGGCGAAGCGGGTGCCGGCCTCGTCGAAGGTGACCTGGTAGATCTTGCCGGTGGAGTCCTCGGCCCGTCCGGCGGAGGTGCCGTCGAGGGGGTTCCAGAACCGGATCTGGCCTTCGGTGTCGCCGCTGGCGAGCAGGTCGCCGTCGGGGTGGAAGGCGAGGGTGTAGATCCGGCCGGTGTGGCCGGGCATGCTGTGGCGCAGTCGGCGTCCGGCGACCTCCCAGATCCGGACGGTGCCGCCGGTGCCGTCGTCCGGGCCGCCGTCGGCGGTGGCGATCAGGGTGCCGTCGGGGCTGAACGCGGAGCGGTAGACGGTGCCGCGGTGGCCGGGGAGGACGGCGAGACGGCGGCCGTTGACGGTGGACCAGAGGCGGGCGCCGCCGCCCTGGTCGCCGGTGACGATGACGGTGCCGTCGGGGTTGAAGACGGCGGTGTAGACGGGGGCGGCGTGGCCGGGCAGGCGGTGCAGGGGTTCGCCGGTGGCGGTGTCCCAGAGGGTGACGACGCCGTTGAGGTCGCCGGTGGCGACCATCCGGCCGTCGCGGGAGAGGGAGACAGGCCAGACGCCGCCGGGGTGGACGTCGAGGACGTGGCGGCATTCGCCGGAGACGGGGTCCCAGAGCCGGACGGTGCCGTCGGCGCTGCCGGTGGCGAGGACGTCGTCGGCGAACTTGACGACGTAGACGCGGCCGATGTGGTCCTTGAGGGTGCGCAGGGCGATGCCGGTGACGGCGTCGCAGACGAGGACGCTGCCGTCCTCGGAGCCGACGGCGAGCAGGTGGCCGTCGCGGCTGAAGGCGACGGGTTCGGGCAGTCGGGTGGAGCGTACGTCGAAGCCGTAGGGGACGCCGACCTCGGAGGGGCTGAAGCCGGCTTCGACGGGCAGTCCGGGGGCGATGGCGGCGGCGCGCAGTTCGGGGGCGGCGAGCACTTCGTCGTCGGTGACGGCGGAGATGAGGGCGGCCCGCTGCCAGCGGCTGCCGCGCAGCCGGGCGCCGCGCAGGTCGGTGCGGATGAGCCGGGCGCCGTGGAGGTCGGCGAAGCGCAGGTCGGCGCCGCTGAGGTCGGCGGAGTCCAGGCGGGCGCCGGCGAGGCGGGCGCCGCGCAGGTCGGCGCTGGCGAGGTTGGCGCCGAGCAGCCGGGCGCCGCGCAGGTCGGCGCCGAAGAGGTCGACGCCGGAGAGGTCGCGGTGCGAGAGGTCCTCGCCGGCGAGGGTGGCGCCGCGCAGGTCGGTGTGGGCGGGCACGCGCAGGCGGTCGAGGACCTTGACGGCGTTGAGCCGGGCGGTCTCGGGGGTGGTGTCGGCGGCGTCCAGGACGGAGCGGGCCCAGCGCTGGCAGACCTGGTGGTCGGCGAGGTCGCAGAGGAATTCGACGGCGAGGCGGCTGAGCGGGCCGCGGGCGAGCAGGGTGGTGTCGCCGCGCCGGAGTGCCTCGGCGGCGGCGCGGGCGACGAGCCATTCGACCACGGAGCCGTGGATGAAGTGGAACATGCCCTCGTCGGAGCGGACCAGCAGGCTGCCGGAGCCGACGGCGTGGGCGACCTGCGGGGTGGGCATGCGGTTCTCGGCGAGGCCGCTGAGCACGCCGGCGATGTCGACAATCTCGTCGAGGGGGATGGAACTGCGGCCGCTCTCCCACAGGCGCAGGGCGAGCAGGGTGACGGCCTGCCAGAGCTGGTCGAGGTGGAGGCCGGGGGCGGCGCCGGGGCCGCCGTGGCCGCGTTGTTCCTCGAACCGCAGCCAGGCGGTGAAGACCTCCTGGTAGAGGCCGGCGGCGCTGAGTGCGCGGCCGGCGCCGGCGACGGCGCGCAGCCGGTCGTGGTCGAGGTCGGCGACGAAGCTGAGCAGGCGGGGGTTGCGGCACAGGGCGAGCAGGTCGGGGATGCCTTCCAGCAGGCGCATCCGGCGGGCGGCGGCCTCCTGGTCGCCGTAGCGGTTGCCGAGGTAGCCGCGGATCTGGTGGGGGGTGAAGTCCTGGACGGCGATGAGGCGGCGTTGCGGGAGCAGGCCGACGCGTTCGCCGAGTGCGGTGAGGACCTGTTCGTGGGAGCTGAAGTGCTGGGTGCGGCTGGTGACGACGATCTTGGCGTTGTCGACGGCGGCGTCGAGCAGGACCTGGAGGTGGTCGGCGGCGCGTTCGTAGCTGACCCGGTTGACGAGTTCGTCGAAGCCGTCGAAGAGCAGGACGACGCGGCCTTGGCGGAGCATGTAGCGGAAGGCGCGCAGGTCGAGGGTGTCGATGCCGTGCTCGGTGAGGTGGGCGGCGACCAGGCCGTCCAGCGAGTGGGCCTTGTCGAGTGCGCTGAGCTCGATGAACAGCGGTGCCAGGTGCGGGAGTTCGCCGGGCAGGCGGCGGGCGAGCTCGCGCAGGGCGAAGGTCTTGCCGCGGCCGAAGTCGCCGAGCAGCAGGACGAAGCGGCCGTGGTCGGATTCGAGCAGGCGCAGCAGTTCGTCGACCAGGCCGTCGCGTTCGTCGGCGGCGGGGCGTTCGGCGTCGCGGTAGCGCTGGGGCAGGTAGAGGCCGGGGTGGTACTGGCTGTCGGTGGCGAGCCGTTCGGTCTGGGCGGCGACGTAGCCGCGCAGGTCGAGCAGGCCCTGGAACTCCAGGAAGCTGCGCAGCCTCACGCCGCGCCGGCGGGCGCGGTCGCGCAGTTCGCGGGTGGGCGGGGGGCCGTCGTGGACGAGTTCGGCGTCGAGGGCGGTGCCGTCGGCGTGGACGGATTCGGCGAAGCGTTCGACTTCTTCCTCGGTGGGGGTGCCGACGCAGGCGGCGACCCGCTGCTGGCGGACCATCCCGGATTCGGCCCAGGTGACGAAGAGTTGGCCGGTGCCGCCGGCGACGGGGCGGATCTGGGCGCCGGGGTGGCGGGTGCGGCAGACTTCGGCGACCCGGGCCAGCAGTGCTTCCTCGGGGGTGGCGAGTGCGCGGGTCTCGTGGTCGGTGTCGGCGGGTTCGCGGACCTCCTCCAGTTGCGGGGGGCCGGCGTCGGGGGCCGGTTCTGGGGGCGGGAAGGCGCGTTCGGCCCGGCGCCAGGGCTGGTTGAGGCGTTGGCGTTCGCCGGCGGGGGCGGGCCAGCGGCTGAGGCCCTCGCGGGTGAGCTGGAGCAGTTGGTGGGCGCCGGGGGCGGCCGCGCCGAGGACGGGCAGGGTGCCGGCGGAGGTGGTGAGGGTGCGGGGGGCGGTGCGGCCGTCGCCGGGGCCGTGCAGCAGCAGGTGGAGGCGGGGTGCGGTGAGCCGGGTGAAGCGGTCGCCGTCGCGCAGCGGTTCGGCGTCCGCGCCGCGGGGCGGGCGGACGGCGGGGGCGAGGTTGCCGGAGCGGGCGCCGGGGGCGGTGGCGGCGACGGGGTGGCGCAGGGCGCCGATCCGCAGCCAGCCGTCGTTCTCGTAGGGGCGCAGGGCCTGGGCGAACCAGGCGGCCTGTTCGGGGCCGAGCCAGCCGTAGCGGTCCTCGGGGCGGTGGGTCCAGGCCATGGAGGAGTTGAGGCCGGCGACGACGGTGCCGAGTTCGGGGACCGGGAAGAGGGTCCAGGGCTGGGCGCTATCGAAGACGACGTCGAGGCCCTGGTAGAACTCCTGGAACAGGCGGGCGTAGTGCCGCCATTTGGGCCAGTAGGGCGGGGCGGGCCGCAGTTCGTCGGCCTCGCAGGTGGCGAAGTAGGCGCGGGAGGCGGCCTGGTTGACGTCCTGGCCGCCGGGCAGGACGGCGACGCGGTGGGGTTCGAGGCCGAGCAGGGCGCGGATGCCGGTGAGGAAGGAGAGCGCCTGTTCGCATTCGCGGGGGCTTCCGGAGGCGGTGAGGTCTCCGGTGACGACGACGAGTTCGGGGGTGGGGGCGCCGGTGTCGGCGAGTTCGACGAGGTCGCCCCAGATGGCGGCCTGGAGGTCGACGGGGTCGTGGCCGCTGCCGAAGGCGGGTCCGGCGAGGTGGAGGACGGTGACGGCCTCGCGTGCGCCGGGGCGGCCGGCGGCCTGCGGGTACTCGGGCTGTACGGAGGGGCGGCGGCGGCCGGCCCGGCCGGTGCCGCCGACCTGGCGGGGGGCGGGGACGTGGCTCTGGGCGGGGTCCTGGGTCCGGAGCGGTCCGCCGGAGCCGCCGGAGCCGCCGTTGCCGGGGTAGCCGGGGACCAGGTCGGGGCGGGCCCGGCCGTCCATCGCCTGGGCGACCCTGGTGAGGAGCAGTTCGCGGGCGCGGGCGGGCTCGGTGACGCCGACGAGGTCGATGTAGGTGAGGGTGGCGAGCAGGCCATCCACCGGGATGTCCTCGATGCGGACGGTGACCAGCCGCCGCTCAGGCGCGTCCGGGTCGGCGCGCAGCGCGGCCTGCCACTCCATCCGGCCGTAGCGCGAGCGCTCGTAGTTGCGCGAGAGCAGCGCGATGACGGCGGCGGACTCGGTCACGCCGCGGTCCATGAAGTCGACGAAGTTGGTGCCGGGCACGAAGTCCCAGGCCTGGAGGAAGGCGCGGTAGCCCGCTTCCTCCAGGATCCAGGCGATCCAGGCCGCCCAGCGTTCGTCGGCCGGCGAGTAGCTGATGAAGAAGTCGATCGGCCCGGGGCCACCCGGGCTCGCGTCAAGAGCCCCCATGGGAGGAGCTTATGACCGATCCGGAGAGGCTCAACCCTGTTTCGCCGCAACGGATCCGGGTGGTTTTCGGCGGCGAGGGGTCGAACCCGCGAGCGGACGGCGTCCTTCCGTACGATCGGCGGCTCGACCGGCAACGCCTCGTGTGCGACCCTGACGTCCGTGTTCGCGTACTGGCCCGCCGTGAAGCGGCTGCACCCCCTGGACCTGCTCGCCGCGGGGCTGCTCGCCTTCGGCCTGCTGTTCCTCGCCACCGGGCTCCTGCCGACCGACTCCGCCGGGGCGGCCGTCCACCGGATCGCCCCGCTGCTGGCCTTCCTCGGCTCGGTCATCGTGCTCGCGGAGCTCACCAGCGCCGCCGGGGTGTTCGACGTGGTGGCCACCTGGGTGGCGCGGGCCGGGCGGGGCAGCTATCCGGCGCTGTTCCTGCTCTGCGTGGGCTTCGCCGCGCTCACCACGACGGTGCTCAACCTGGACACCACCGCGGTGCTGCTCACCCCGGTCATGCTGGCGCTGGCCGGCCGGGTGGGCATCGCCCCGCTGCCGCTGGCGATGACCACGGTCTGGCTGGCGAACACGGCGAGCCTGCTGCTGCCGGTCTCCAATCTGACCAATCTGCTGGCCGCCGACCGGGTCGCGCTCTCCCCCGCCGGCCTGGCCCGCGCCATGTGGGCGCCGCAGCTGGCCGCGCTGCTGGTCACCATGGTCTGCCTGTGGGGGTTCTACTGGCGGCGCGGGCGGCGCGGCGCGGCCGTCTACACGCCGCCCGAGGCGCACCGGCCCGGGGACCGGGTGCTGTTCCGGATCTGCGCGCTGGCCTGCACCGGCTTCCTGGCGGCCAGCCTGGCGGCGGTGGTCCCGCTCTGGGCGGCCTCGGGCGCGGCGGCGGCGGTCGTGGTGGCGGCGTTCGCGGTGCGCCGGCCGGAGGCGCTGCGGGTGTCGCTGGTGCCGTGGCGGCTGCTGGTGATGGTGCCCGGCATGTTCCTGGTGGTGCAGACCGTGGACGCGCACGGGCTGCACCGGCTGCTCGCCGACGCGGTCGGCGCGGACGGCGGCACGCTCGGCCTGTTCCGGGCCTCGGCGGTCGGCGCGGGCCTGTCCAACGTGCTGAACAACCTGCCGGTGTACCTGGCCGGGGAGGCCGCGGTGCCGGAGGGCAACCACACCCAGCTGCTGGCGCTGCTGATCGGCACCAATGTCGGCCCGCTGGTCACGCCGTGGGCGTCGCTGGCCACCCTGCTCTGGTTCGAGCGCTGCCGCTCGGCGGGGCTGCGGGTGCCGCTCGGCAACGTGGCCGCGACCAGCGCGGTGCTGGCGCTCGGCGCCGTCACCCTGGCGACGGCGGCGCTGGCCCTGACGGGGTGACTACCCCGCCGAGGCCCGGGCCACCAGGTCCAGCAGGTACGGGAGGGCCTCCGGGCGGGCGGCGACATAGCTGCGGGCCGCCTCCGGCCTCCCGGTCCGGGCGCTGAAGGGGCCGCCGTCGAGCGTGCGGACCTCCAGACCCGCCTCGGTGGCGAGCAGCAGGCCGGCCGGCAGGTCGATCTCCTCCGCCCGGTGGCCGACGAAGCCGTCGATCAGCCCGCGGGCCAGCAGCGACCAGGTGAGCAGCGGCGCCCACAGCTGGAGCACCCGGCCCGCGCCGGCCTCCAGGGCGTCCTTGAGGGCCCGGGCCACCGGGTCGCCGGCCGGCACGCCGTGGCCCTGGGTCCAGCCGAGCACCGGGCGGGCGGCGCGCAGCGGGCGCGCGGGGGCCCGCAGCCTCCCGGCCGGGCCGTACGCGCCGGCGCCGCGCACCGCGCGCCAGGTGTGGCCGGCCACCGGGTCGTGCACCACGCCGAGCACCGGCTCGTCGTCCACGCAGAGCGCGACGCCGACCACGTAGGCGGGCAGGCCGATCACCACGTTGTTGCTGCCGTCCAGCGGGTCGACCAGCCAGGTGCGGCGGGCGCCGGGTGCGCCGGGCCGCCCGCCGCCCTCCTCGGCGCGGATCCGGTCGGCCGGGAAGCGCCCGGCCAGCCGGCGGGTGAGGAGTTCCTCGGCGAGCAGGTCGAGTTCGGTGACCACGTCGCCGTCCGCGCCCTTGGCGTCCACCCGGAAGGCGCCGTGGAAGCGCGAGCGCAGCAGGGCGCCCGCGTCCTCGGCGGCACGCACCGCGACCCGGCACTCCTGCGCGTACTCCCCGGCCCCGTGGCCGGGGTCAGCCGTCGAAGCGTCCACCGATCCTCCTGGCCGCCTCCCGCGCGATCCGGGCCGTCCGGTCCGCGTCGCACAGCCGCCGCACCACCCGGCGGGCGGCGCCGTCCAGCGGCCCCAGCAGCACGTCCACCGGTCCCGGTACGGTGCGGCCGAGCACGACGGTCGCGGTGGGCGAGCCGTCCGGCAGCACCGTGGCGTGGAACTCCCCCGCCCGCAGGGTGTAGGTCTCGCCGCGCCCGCTGGTCTGCTCCTCCAGCGGCTCCCAGCGCACCAGCCGAGCGGTGGGCCGCACCTCGTCCACCCCGGCGGCGGGGTCGCTGTGCACCTCGTAGGCCCGGTGGGTGGGCCGGGCGCTCTCGTCGTGCACCCCGATCCGCAGATTGCCGATCCGTCCGTAGAGCACGCTGCTCTTCAACTCCCAGCTGTGGCAGTGGATCTCGCGCTGCCCGGCGGCACTCGCCGGGTCGAAGACGTGCACGCAGACGCCGAGCGCCCCGTCGCGCAGCACCGGCAGGCAGTAGAAGCCGAGCGGGTGGGCCACCGCCCGCAGCGCCCGGGTGCCGCACGCCACCTGGGCCAGCAGTCCGCCGACCAGCGTGTCCAGCCCGGGCTCGGCGGCGGTGCGGCCCGCGGCCCGGTCGAGCGTCGTGAACAGGTCGTCGCTCATCGCTCCCCCTCGTTCCCCGTCCAACATGCTAGGACTGACGAGAAGTCGACGGCCAGCGAGTTGACGCCCCGGGCCGCGGTTTCCCGTTGCCGAATGCCGCGGGCCCGCGACGCGTGGTGCGTCGCGGGCCCGCGGGCCTGAGGGGGGAGCCGTCAGGCGGCGTTCGGGGAGAGCGTCCAGCGCTGGTTGGGGTTGCCGTTGCAGCCCCAGATGCCGAGGACGGTGCCGTTGGCGTCGTTCCAGCCGGGCAGCTCCAGGCAGGCGCCGGCGGCGGGGTTGTAGAAGGTGCCGTCGGCGCGGTACTTCCAGATCTGGCCTGCGGTGGCCTGGCAGTCGGCGAAGACGGCCTGGGCGCCCCAGGCGGTCGAGTTGTCCCGGACGGTCACGCAGCGGTCGCCGCTGCGCAGGGTGCCGTCGGCGCCGAAGGCGAACTTCTGGGTCGTGCCGCCCCAGCAGTCGTAGAAGCGCAGGCTGCCGCCGGCGGGGGCGCCGTAGTTGTCCAGGCAGCGGCCCGGGTTGTAGACGGAGTTGACGCTGAACCCGGTGGAGCGGTCCAGCGGGATGTCCTGCGGCGCGGCGAAGTTCGGCTGGTTCCCCACCGGGGCGGTGCCCGCGAACCGGACGAGCCGGCCGTCGGAGACGGTGGCGACCAGGTCGGGGTAGCCGTCGGCGTTCAGGTCACCGGGCGCGTCCACGGTCGGGAAGGCGGGCCCGGCGAGCCCGAGCGGGAGCACGGCCTGGGCGGGAGGGTACGTCCACTCCTGGGTCCCGTTCTTGCCGCAGTCCGAGATGATCAGACGCCGGCCCGGATCGGTGCCCAGAGCCGCGTCGAGGCACTTGTCCGCGTTCGGGTTCTTCAGCGTGTGCGGGTGGGGGCCGTAGGTCCACTTCTGGGCCGGGCTGCCGTTGCAGTCCCACAGGTTGACCGGCGACTCGTTGGCGGTGGCGCCGCCGGTGACGTCCAGGCACTTGCCGAGGACGTGCAGCGAGCCGTCCGCACCCCAGGTGAACTGCTGGTTGGCGGCCTCGCCCTGCTGGGAGCAGGTCCACACCAGGGCGGCGGTGCCGTTGCCGGTCCAGCCGTGGTCGATGTCCACGCACCTGGTCCCGCCGCTGCCCCACCATTCCAGGCGCTTGTGGGCGGGCAGCGCCAGCGGGGTGAAGCCGGTGACGGGCTTGCCCACAGCGTCCACCGGCAGCGGCAGGCCGGCGACCGCCCCGGTCACGGTGTCCCGCACCCAGAGCGTCGGCACGCCGTTGACCACACCCGGGGACATCAGGGTGAAGCCGCTCCAGTCGTCGCCGGCCACGCCGAGTTCGACGCCCGCGCCGATGTAGCACGCGTTCTCGGCGGGGTAGTAGCGCAGGTGGCCCTGCTCGATCATGACGAGGCCGGTGCGCCCGCTGCCCACCTGGACGGCCTTCATCTGGGCGACGTGGTTCCAGGTGTTGTCGAGGCCCTTGCCGCACCCGCCGCCGTTGCCCAGCTGGGTGCTGCTCTGGGTGAAGTGGCCCGGCACGCCGTCCGTGAAGTTCGCGTCGTTGGCGTAGACGAAGAGCTGCTTCTCGCTCTTGTGGTACGCGAACAGCGAGTCGCCGCCCCCGACGACGGCGCCGCGGTGGGCCACCAGGTAGTTGTTCCAGTCGTCCTGGCGGGGACTGCGGTTCGCCGGGGACGCCTTCTCGGGCGTCACCAACGTGCCGTCGGCGCCGCCGCGGAACAGGGTCAGCGACCCGTCGGCGGCCGGGGCCAGGTAGTCGGCCACGCCGTCGAGGTCGACGTCGCCCGGCACGGCCGGTCCCGCCGCCCTGGCGGGCGCGTAGAAGGAGTAGGTGGACGCCTGGGGCTCGGAGTTGCCGGCCGTGTCGACGGCGCGCACGTACAGCATGTGGCTGCCCCAGTCGAGGGCGCCGACGCTGATCGGGACATCGGCGTACGCGGTGCCGTCGGCCGCGAAGGAGGCCGGGACGCTGGTGCCGCCGGCCGTGTTGTCGTCGAGCGCGTACTGGAACTCGCGGACGCCGCCGGCGACACAGGTGCCGCCGGCGCAGCCGCCCGGAACCGTTTCCCTGCTGGTGACGCGAACGGTGACGCCGGTGTCACCGGCGTGGCCGGTGGGCTTGGCGCCACTGCCCAGCGGCGGGAACACCGTGGAGGGCGCGATGGACGCCTGGGTCGGCGGGGTGAGGTCGACGTTGAAGGCGCAGTCCGCCGTCACGGGGCTCTTCACGTCCCCGGCGAAGGACCAGGCGTTCCAGCCGTACTGGTGACCGTCCGCCAGCGCGCGGCCGACGTAGGCCTGGCCGGTGCCCCCGCCGGAGGGGACGACCTGGGAGGTCGGCCAGCTGCCGGCGGAGGAGTCCCGGCTCTCGCCGGCCGTGGTGTCCCACAGGTGGAAGCCGACCTGGAGGCCGGTGGCGGGCTGTCCGTCGGCGAAGGCGGACAGCCGGACGTCGGAGGTGCCGTCCGACAGGGCCGTCGTCCGGCCGATCCACCCGGGCGTGCCACCGCCGCAGGCGTTGCCGGCGGGGTTCACGGGCTGAGGGCTGGTGGTCAGCGCGCTGGGGGTGTTCGGCCCGGAGCCGCTCGCCGCCGCCGGGGTGTCCGCGAACGCGGTCGTGGGAGCGGCCAGGACGAGACCGGCCGCGCACAGCGTTGCCAGACCCCTGGCCAGTGGGCCCCCCAGCCATCCGGGGGGACGGGATTCACGCATATGTGTCAGTTCGCCTTCGCAGCAGATTCCCCCCTCGCCGTGGCCGAACGCCGGATGCCTCGCAAGCGGGCGGCGCAAACGAAGGGGAAAAGGTCAGATTTGACGCACACTCAGATCATCTGTCTACCGACAGTCCCTCACATCCACGATCGGTGCGCGGTCGAACGCTAGTGTGTTCGACCGCGCCCTGGCAATCCGTTTCCGCGATCACGGGGGAATCCCTCAGCGGCTTGAACGGAGCAGCTCAAAGGGCGTGCCGAACGGCGAAGCGCCCGGCCCCGGCCGGAGGGATCCGGTCGGGGCCGAGCGCTTCCTGATATGTCGTGGTGTCGCGGGCGGAGGCGTGCTCCCCGGTCAGCGCAGGTCGAAGACCAGACGGGCGGAGACCTTGCCGGTGAGGACCTCGTCGAAGCAGGTGTTGACGTCCTCCAGGTGGCGGGTCTCACGGATGACGCGGGTGCGGCCGAGGGCGTGGAGCCGGAAGACCTCGGCGAGGTCCTCGCGGGTGCCGACGATGGAGCCCATCACCTTGGTGCCGTTGAGGACGGTGTCGAAGACCGGGAGTTCGAGCTTGCCCTCGGCGGGGAGCGCGACCAGGACGAGGCTGCCGCCGCGGCGCAGCGCGGCGTAGGCGGCCTGGAAGGAGGCGTTGCTGACGGCGAGCGCGATGGCGGCGTGGGCGCCGCCGAGCTTGTGGACCTCGGCGGCGACGTCGTGGACCCGGGCGTCGAGGACGTGGTCGGCGCCGAGTTCGCGGGCCAGCGCGAGCTTGTCGTCGGTGACATCGACGGCGATGGTCTCGGCGCCGGCGATCCGGGCGTACTGGAGGGCGAGGTGGCCGAGGCCGCCGATGCCGGAGATCAGCACGCGGGTGCCGGGACCGGCGCCGGAGACCTTGAGGGCCTTGTAGGTGGTGACGCCGGCGCAGGAGAGCGGGGCTGCGTCGAGCGGATCGATGCCGTCGGGGACCGGGACGACGTAGTCGCCGTGGGCGAGGGCGTACTCGGCGTAGGCGCCGTCGACGGAGTAGCCGCTGTTGTGCTGGCGGGTGCAGAGGGTCTCCCAGCCGGAGACGCAGTGGTCGCAGCGCCCGCAGGCGTCGGCGAGCCACGCGATGGCCACCCGCTCGCCGACCCGGACGTGCCGGACCTCGGCGCCCGCCGCCTCGACGATGCCGACGCCCTCGTGGCCGGGCACGAACGGCGGCTCGGGCTTGACCGGCCAGTCGCCGTGCGCGGCGTGGATGTCGGTGTGGCAGAGTCCGGAGGCCTCGATCCGCACCCGTACCTGGTGCGGGGCGGGCTCGGGCACCGGGCGCTCCTCGATCACGAGCGGCTGGGTGAAGTCGTGGACGACGGCGGCCTTCATGTTCTGCTCCTGCCCTTCGTGCCGGCGGGGCCGCTTACGGACCCCCGGGACCCCGTTCACTTCCATCCCACGTCACGGCCTTGCGGGCCCGCCAGGGCCGGACGGGTGAACCCACCGGGACCATGGTCCCGGGCCGCCGGGCGGGGCACGGCTCGCGGTGCTACGGCTCGCGGTGCACGATGCGGCGGACCAGTTCGGGGACCCATTCGACGTACTCGACCTCCGCGCCGTCGGCGTGCCGGGCGTAGAGGAAGCGGCCGGTCGGCGCGGCGGTCTCGGGCGTGGTGACGACGGCGCCCGCGGCCTCCAGGGCCTCGCTCACCTCGTCGAGGTCGGAGACCACGACGGTCGCCGAGGCGTGCGCGTACTTGGCGCGCTCGGCGGGCGGTCCGGCGATCACCAGGAAGTCGCCGATGGCAGCGAGCTGGATCTCGTGGAAGCGGAACAGCAGGTCGGGCTCGGCCCCGGTGAGGGTGCGCAGCAGCGGGAGCGAGTGGTCCATGCCGTCGGCCCAGAGCCGGGCATAGGTCTTGAGGATGGCCATGGGTGCTCCGAGTCGTCCGACGGGGTACGGATCACCGTAGGCGCGCGAACTCCCATACAGAAGACCGTACTTTGCGGTGCGTCAGTGCCCGACGGTAACCGACCCGCCACCTGCGGCGGAGCGGCCCGGGCCGGTCCGGTCGGCGTCCCAGGCGAGCAGCATCCGCAGGGCGTCCTCGGAGGGGCTGCCGGCGTCGGGGGCGTAGGTGACCAGCGCCTGGTCCGGGTCGTCGGCGGAGCGGAGCGTCTCGTAGACCAGTTCCATCCGGCCGGCCAGCGGGTGGTGGAACACCTTGCGCCCCGAGGTCTTGTCGCGCACCGGGTGCTCCGCCCACCACTGGCGGAACTCCGGGCTGCGCACCGAGAGTTCGCCGATCAGCTCGGCGAGCCGGGGGTCGTCGGGGCGGCGGCCGGCCTCCAGGCGGAGGAAGGCGGCGTTCTCGCGCGCGCAGCCGACCCAGTCGTCGTAGAGGGTGCGCGAGGCCGGGTCGAGGTAGGTGATCCGGGCGATGTTGCGCTCGGCCGGGGCGAGCGCGCCGTAGTCGCCGAGCAGCGAGACGGCGGCGCGGTTCCAGGCGAGGACGTCCATCCGCCGGCCCATCACGACGGCGGGCACGTCGGGCATCGCCGCCAGCAGCCGGGCCAGCGTCGGGCGGACCTTCTGCGGGCCCAGGGGACGGCCGCCGGCGCCGCGGCCGGCGCGGGCGCGGTCCGGGCGCAGGCGGGCGAGGCGGTGCAGGTGGCCGACCTCCTCGGGGTCGAGGCGCAGCGCGCGGGCGACCGCGTCGAGCACGGAGTCCGAGGGGTTGCCGACCCGGCCCTGTTCGAGCCGGGTGTAGTAGTCGACGCTGACGCCGGCGAGCTGGGCGAGCTCCTCGCGGCGCAGGCCGGAGACCCGGCGGCGGCCGCCGAGGTCCGGCAGGCCGACGTCCTCGGGGTGGAGCCGGGAGCGCCGGGTCCGCAGGAAGTCGGCGAGGCCGCCGGCCGCGCCGGCCGCGTGGGCGTGGCTGCTGGTGCTCATACGGCCATTGTCGGCGATCGGCGCCGCCGCAGCCTGGCCCTGCCAGGACCAGGCTGCGGGGGTGGCGCTCACCAGCCGTTGGCGACGGCCACCACGCCGCCGTCGACCACGAGGTCCTGGCCGGTGATGTAGGAGGCGCGCGGGGAGAGCAGGAAGGCCACCGTCTCGGCGACGTCCGCCGCCTCGCCCAGCCGCCCGAGCGGCACCGCGGCGCGTACGGCCTCCTGCTGGGCCGGTTCGGTGATCACCTCGTGGAACATCTCGGTGACGATGTAGCCGGGGCTGACCGAGTTGATCCGGATGCCGCGCCCGGCGAGCCCGCTGCCGAGGGTGCGGGCGAGGTTGTGCACGGCCGCCTTGGTCGCCGCGTACACGGGGGCGTTGGGCAGGCCGCGGTGCAGCGTCCAGGAGGCGTTGAGGACGATCGACGCGCCGCCGGCGGACTTCTCCAGCAGGGGCAGGGCGTGCTGGACGGTGAAGAACACGCCCTTGAAGTTGACGTCCACGGTGCGGTCGAAGCTCTCCTCAGTCACCTCGTCCGGGGTCTCGAAGACGCCGACGCCGGCGTTGGCGAACACGCCGTCGAGGCGGCCGTGGCGCTCCCCCACCCGGGCGGCCAGCCGGGCCAGGTCGGCGGGCCTGGCGGAGTCGGCGCGGACGGCCAACAGGCGCTCGCCGCCCCCGAGTTCGGATTCGGCGCGGCGCAGCCGGGCGTCGTCGCGGCCGGTGATCACGACGCTTGCGCCACGTTCCAGCAGCAGCCGCGCGGTGGCGAGGCCCATGCCGCTGGTCCCGCCGGTGATCAGCACCGTCCGGCCGTCGAAGTCGCGCTCGTTCGCGTCCACGTTCACGTTCACGTTCTTGTCGTTCGCGTTGGTCATGCCTCCACCCTCGCGGGCTCCCGGCGGGTCGGACCAGGCCCGCCCGAACCCGGGTCCGGCGGGACCACCCTTGCGATTTGATACCCCCTGGGGGTATGTTTCCCACGCCTCGAAGAGATACCCCCACCCGGTACAGGAGAACGTGGTCATGTCCGACACCACCGCCGCGTCCGCGGCACCGGCCGCGCCGCCCGCGGCCCCCTCGCCCCGCCGCTGGACGGCGCTCGGGCTCATCGCCCTCGCCCAGTTCATGGTGATCATGGACACCTCGATCATCGGGGTCGCCCTGCCCGAGATGCAGTCCGCGCTCGGCTTCAGCCAGGAGGGCCTGTCCTGGGTCTTCAACGCCTACGTCGTGGCCTTCGGCGGACTGCTGCTGCTCGGCGGCCGGCTCTCCGACCTGTTCGGCGCCAAGCGCCTGTTCGCCACCGGCTGGGCCGTCCTCGCCGCCGGCTCGCTGCTCGCCGGCCTCGCCGGCAACCCGGGCCTCGAACTCACCGGCCGCGCCGTCCAGGGCGCCGGCTCCGCGCTGATCGCCCCGGCCGCGCTCACCCTGCTGATCAGCCTGTTCGGCACCCGCCCGCAGGAGCTCGGCAAGGCGCTCGCCCTCTACGGCGCGGCGGCCCCGGCCGGCGGCACCGCCGGCGTGTTCCTCGGCGGCGTCATCACCCAGTACCTCAGCTGGGAGTGGGTCTTCTACGTCAACATCCCGGTCGCCCTCGGCGTCCTGCTCGCCTCCCCCGGCGTGATGCCCGCCGCCCCCGCCCGCCGCGGCTCGGTGGACTGGCTCGGCGCGCTCACCGTCACCGCCGGCCTGGCCGTCTCCGTCTACGCCATCGTCCGCGCCCCGGAGACCGGCTGGGGCTCGGCGGGCACCTGGCTGGTGCTGGCGGTCGGCGTGCTGCTGGTCCTCGCCTTCGTCGCCCTCCAGGCCAAGCGGCGCGAGCCGCTGATGCGCCTCGGCATCTGGCGCAGCCCCGACCTGGCCGGTGCCAACCTCGCCCAGCTGCTGATGGCCGCCGCCTGGATCCCGATGTGGTTCTTCCTGAACCTCTACCTCCAGCAGGTGCTCGGCCTCAAGGCCTTCGCCTCCGGTGCCGCGCTGCTGCCGATGACCGCCGCCATCATGCTGATGATGATCGTGCTGGCGCCCCGGCTGATCGCCCGCTTCGGCCCCAAGCCGCTGATCGTCACCGGTCTGCTCGCCCTCGCCGGCGGCATGCTCTGGCTCTCCTTCGCGCGCCCCGACGGCAGCTTCGCCGTGGACGTGCTGCCCGCCTCGCTGCTCGCCGCCGCCGGGATGTCGCTCGCCTTCATCCCCTCCCTCGGCACCGCGCTCGCCGTGCCGAACCCGGCCGAGGGCGGCCTGGCCTCGGGCATCGTCAACACCAGCTACCAGATCGGCTCCGCGCTCGGCCTGGCCGCGATGACCGCCGTGGCCGCCGCCAACGGCTCCCGCGAACTCGGCGACCCGGCCGCGCTGACCGACGGCTTCTCCGCCGCCTTCCTGGGCGCCGCCGCCCTCGCCCTGGTCGGCGCGCTGGCCTCGGCACTCACCATCCGCACCGCGAAGAGCGGTTGAGCCGCCGGCTGTCCGCTCCCCCGCCCGCGGCCCCCTCCCCCGCTCTCGTCGCTCCGACGAGAGCGGGGGCTTCGGGGTCGGCGCCCGGGGTGCCTCAGGCCTCCCGGCGGGCCCCCGCCGACGGGACCGCCCGGTAGACGTGCGGCTCGGCGTACCCGGCCTTCGCGAAGGCGCCGGCCACCGCGTCGGCCACCGCCTGCGCCTTCGCCGTCTCCGTCAGCGCGATCACCGAGCCGCCGAAGCCGCCCCCGGTCATCCGCGCGCCGAGCGCCCCGGCGGCGACGGCGGCCTCGGCCGCGAGGTCGGTCTCCGGGCAGGAGGTCCGGTAGTCGTCGCGCAGCGAGGCGTGGCCGGCGGTGAGGATCGGGCCGAGCGCGGCGGGCCCGTGGCGCTCCAGCTCGTCCAGCGCCCGCTCGACCCGGTCGTTCTCGGTCACCACGTGCCGCACCAACGGGACCAGTTCCGCGGGCAGTCGGGCGAAGGCGGCGGGCAGGTCCGCGGGCGCGAGGTCGCGCAGGGCGGACAGCCCGAGCAGGCCGGCGGCCCGCTCGCAGCCGGCCCGCAGCGCGGCGTAGGCACCGTCGGCGAGGTCGTGCTGCACCCGGGTGTCGAGCACCAGCAGGGTGAGACCGGCCCCCGCCAGGTCGAGCGGCACGTGCCGGGCGGAGAGGTCGCGCGTGTCCAGGTACAGGGCGGCCCCGGCGCGGCAGACCATCGAGGCCATCTGGTCCATGATGCCGCAGGGCACGCCGACGAACTCGTTCTCGGCGCGCTGCGCGATCAACGCCAACTCGCCCGCTTCCAGCTTGAGTTCGTACAGGTCGTTGTAGGCGGCGGCGACGGCGCACTCCAGCGCGGCGGAGGAGGAGAGGCCCGCGCCGCCGGGCACGTCGCTGTCGAGCAGCACATCGGCGCCGCCCACCCCGCGCCCGGCCCGGCGCAGCGTCCAGACGACGGCGGCGGGGTACGCCGCCCAGCCCGCCACCCCGCCCGGGGCGAGCCCGGCGACGTCCAGCTCGACGGCCGGGCCGGGCACCCGGGTGGAGGCCAGCCGCAGCACCCCGTCGTCGCGGCGGCGGACGTAGGCGCGCACGGCCTGCGGGATGGCGATCGGCAGCACGAACCCGTCGTTGTAGTCGGTGTGTTCGCCGATCAGGTTGACCCGGCCGGGGGCCGCCCAGACGCCCTCGGGGGCGTGGCCGTAGAGCTCTTCGAAGGTGCTGGCGGGAGCGGTGCCGGTGGTGGTCATCCCTGCGGTCCTCCGTCGGTGGGCGTGGTGGTGTCCACGGCCGCTGCGGGCGCGGCGGCGGGCCTGGTGGTGGGCGTGGTGTCGGGCGTGGTGGCGGCCTCGGTGGCGGGCGCCGCCTCGCGCAGGCGCCGGGCGGCGTCCTCCGGGGCGACGTCGTTCATGAACGCCTCCATCCCGGACTCCGTGCCGGCCAGGTACTTGAGCTTGTCGGCCGTCCGCCGGACGGTGAACAGCTCCAGGTGGAGGGCGAATTCGGCCCCCTGGCCGGTCGGCGCCTGGTGCCACGCGGCGATGTAGGGCGCGCGCACGCGGCGCCCGCCCTCGGCAGGGTCGGTGAAGAGGTTGTCGAACCGGCGCAGCAGGTCGAGGTAGATCCGGGCGAACTCGGCGCGCTCGGCCTCGTGGAGGTGCGTGAGGTCGGGGACGCGGCGGTGCGGGTGGAGGTGGACCTCGTAGGGCCAGCGGGCGGCGAAGGGCACGAAGGCGGTCCAGTGCTCCCCGGCGACGACGACGCGCGAGGAGGCCCGCTCGGCGGCGAGCAGGTCCTCGAAGAGGTTCCGGCCGGTGGCGGCGCGGTGGCGGGCCGCCTGGTCGAGCATCCGGGCGGTGCGCGGAGTGGTGAAGGGCAGCGCGTAGATCTGGCCGTGCGGGTGGGCGAGGGTCACGCCGATCTCGGTGCCGCGGTTCTCGAAGCAGTACACCTGCTGGACGCCGGGCCGGGCGGAGAGCGCGGCGGTGCGGTCGGTCCAGGCGTCGAGCACCAGGCGGGCGCGGTCCTCGTCCAGGTCGGCGAAGGAGGCGTCGTGGTCGGCGGTGAAGCAGACCACCTCGCACCGGCCGACGCCGGGGCGGCGGCTGAGCAGTCGCCCGTCGGCGGAGGGCGCCACGGGGTGGGTGCCGGGCTCGCCCGCGAGGGAGGGGAAGCGGTTCTCGAAGACGGCCACCTGGTAGTCGGCCGCCGGGATCTCGCTGAGCCGGCCGTCGCGGCTGGGGCAGAGCGGGCACTCGTCGGCCGGCGGGTGGTAGGTGCGTGCCTGCCGGTGGGCGGCGACGGTCACCCAGGCACCGGTCAGCGGGTCGAGCCGGACCTCGGAGGAGGGCTCGGCGGCGTCCAGCGGCCGTTGGTCGGCGACCGTCCGACCCGCGGGCGGCGCGCCCCGGTCGTAGTAGATCAGCTCTCGGCCGTCGGCGAGTTCGGTGACGGTCCTGGTCGTCGTCGTTCCGGCCGGCCCGGCCGGGTCGGTCACCGTCGCGGGCATGACGTGCTCCCTCTCATGGGACTTCCCTTCAACCACATGACCAAACAATATCGAACATGAATCAACATGCACCAATGTGCGTGCCGCCGAGTCGGCCGCGGCCGGGGCTCCGGCCTCAGTCCGTGACCGGATGCCAGGGGGCGTCGGGCCGGGTCGGCACCGGATCCGCCGCGAGCCGCAGCGCGTAGACGTCGCGCCCCTCGGGGTCGGGCACCGGGCCGAGGTACGCGTGGCCGGTGAGGTGGCACCAGGCGGGCAGGTCGAGCGGCGCCGCCGGGTCGGTGCTGACGATGTGCACCGTCGTCCCGGCGGGGTGGCCGGCGATGCGCTTGCGCAGGTGCAGCAGCAGGGTGACGCAGAGCATGCCGGTACCGTCCACGACGACCGTGCCGGCTCCGGGCGCGGGGGCGGGGGCGGGGGCGGGGGCGGGCGCGGCGGGCACAGGGGCTCCGGGCGCGGGGGTGGCGGTCATGCGGCGCCCGCCTCGACCGGGAGGGCGGCCAGCCGCCATTCGAGCATCCCGTCGGCGAGCCGCTTCGCACTCCGCCCGCGCGCCGCCAGCAGCCGGACGGCGTCATGGGCGAGCACGCAGTTGGCGCCCCGGCAGTACGCGACGACCTCCGCCCCGGCGGGCAGCTCCGCGAGCCGCGCCTCCAACTGGTCGAGCGGGACGGAGAGCGCGCCCGGGATGTGCCCGGCCGCGTACTCCTCGGCCGGCCGCACGTCGACGACGGTGGCGGTCCCGGCCTTCACCCGCGCCAGCAGCTCCTCGCGGGTGAGGTGGTCGGTGTCCTGCGGCCCGAGGTAGGCGGCGCGGGCCTGCCCGGTCGCCGCCAGGTGGGCCAGCGCGACCTGCTGGAGCTGTGCGTACAGGGCGGCGACGTCGTCCCCGGCGAGGCGGTAGTGGATGCGCACCCCGTCACGGCGGGTGGCCACCAGCCCGGCCTGCTTGAGGGTCTGCAGGTGGGCGGAGGCGGTGGTCAGCCCGAGCCCGGCGGCCCTGGCGAGGGCGTCGACACTGCGCTCGCCCTGGGCGAGCAGGTCCAGCAGTTCCAGGCGCTTGCCGTTGGACAGCGCCTTGCCGGCGGTGGCCAGCGCGTCGAACAGCGCGGCCTTGCGTGTGGGATCTCCCATGGCATCCTCCATAAATCCATGGAATATTGTAGGAGTAGTCGGGTGAGCCTGTCACCCGTTCCCCACCCCTGAATCGCCCGGATCCCGCCCATTCTGGAGGACGGCACGTGACCGCCACCGCGTCCGACACCGCCACCGCCCACCGGCCCGTGGTCCGGCCCGGGGTCCGGCTCGGGCTCCGCGCCAACCTCGCCCAGTTCACCCTGCTGGTCGCGGTCAACGCCCTGGTCGGCGGCATGCTCGGCCAGGAACGCACCGTCCTGCCGCTGCTCGCCGACCGCACCTTCCACCTCTCCGCCTACACGGCCGCGCTGACCTACATCGTGGCGTTCGGCGCGACCAAGGCCGCCACCAACTTCTTCGCCGGCGCGCTCTCCGACCGCTACGGCCGCAAGCCGGTCCTGGTGGCCGGCTGGCTGCTCGCCCTTCCGGTGCCGCTGCTGCTGATCTGGGCGCCGACCTGGGGCTGGGTGGTGTTCGCGAACGTCCTGCTCGGCGTCAACCAGGGGCTGACCTGGTCGACCACCGTCATCATGAAGATCGATCTGGTCGGCCCCGCCCGCCGGGGCCTCGCCATGGGCTTCAACGAGGCCGCCGGCTACCTCGCCGTCGCCGCCACCGCGCTGGGCACCGGCGCCATCGCCGCCCACTGGGGGCTGCGCCCGCAGCCGTTCCTGCTCGGCATCGCGTACGCCGCCCTCGGCCTGGGCCTGTCCGTGCTCGCCGTGCGCGAGACCCGGGAACACGCCCGCGCCGAGGCCGCCCTCCACCCGACCGTCCCGGCCAATCCCGACCACCACGGCGAGCTGACCACCGGGCAGGTCGCCCGCACCACCAGCCTCACCGACCGGGCCCTGTCCTCGGCCAGCTGGGCGGGCATGGTCAACAACCTCAACGACGCCCTCGCCTGGGGGATCTTCCCGCTGCTGTTCGCGGCCCACGGCCTGTCGGTCGGCCGGATCGGGCTGCTCGCGGCCCTGTATCCGGCGGTCTGGGGGCTGGGCCAGATCCTGGCCGGGTGGTGGTCGGACCGGATCGGCCGCAAGCACCTGATCACGGCGGGCATGCTCCTGCAAGCCGTCGCGATCGGTTTGGTGGCCGCCGGCACCACGTTCCCGGTGTGGGCACTCGCCCAGGTCCTGCTCGGCGCCGGGACCGCACTGGTCTACCCGACCCTGCTGGCCGTGATCGGCGACGTCGCCCACCCGGCCTGGCGCGCCCGCGCCGTCGGCGTCTACCGGCTGTGGAGGGACGGCGGCTTCGCCGTCGGCGCCCTTCTCGCCGGGGCTCTCGCGGACGCTTACGGCGTGACCACCGCGATCTGGGCGGTTGCGGGGCTGACGGCCGTCGCGGGCGCGGTCGTGGCCGTCCGGATGTACGAGACCCACCCGCGCCCGCGCCGCGCGGACGGGTCCTGAACCGGGCGGAGGCGCGGGCCTCCCACGCGCCCGCGCGCAGTAGGGCTGCACGCCCCGGTGAATGGGCCGGAGGTGCCAGTGGGGCAAAGCGCCATCGAGCACCCAGGTGAGTCGCCGGCGGGGATGTGCGGCGTTGAGGCGCGTACGCGAGGAGCAAGCCCGCCGGGCGACAGCCGGGCGGTGGGGTGGGGTGGGGTGGGCAGGGCCAGGGTCGTGCGGTCGGGATGGCGTGGCCGTGGTGGCGCGGTCGGATTGGTGCGGCCTGAGTGGTGTGTCGCCTAGGCAGACAGCCGGATATGGCCGGAGCGCAGCGAACGGCACCGCACCGCCGGAGCACAGCGAACGGCACCGCACCGCCGGAGCACAGCGAACGGCACCGCACCGCCGGAGCACAGCGAACGGCACCGCACCGCCGGAGCACAGCGAACGGCACCGCACCGCCGGAGCACAGCGAACGGC